>CAMAZH010000004.1 GCA_945863035.1 Chitinophaga pinensis
CCCGTCACGTCCTCACGTCCTCACGTCCTCACTCCATCACCAAATATAACCAACCATGCTTGAAAATATCCAAATAGAAAGCCTTGTGTTTCTCGACATCGAGACGGTACCGCAATCCGCTGCCTATGACGGGCTGACGGAAACCACGCAAAAACTGTGGGAAAAGAAATCCTCCACTTTGAGGAAAGAAGATCAGACGGCCTCCGAAGTGTATCAGCGGGCAGGTATTTATGCCGAATTCGGGAAGGTTATATGCATCTCTGTGGGACTCGTGCATACGGAAGATGGAAAAAGGAAAATCAGGCTCAAATCGTTCGCGTCAAAGGATGAGCATCAGCTGCTCGTCGACTTCGGGATTTTGCTGAAGGCATTATCGGCAAAAAAGAGCTATTTTCTTTGCGCCCACAACGGCAAGGAGTTTGATTTCCCTTACATCGCGCGCCGGATGCTTATCAACGGACTTGATCTTCCCCCTCTGCTCGATACAGCCGGTAAAAAGCCTTGGGAAGTAAACCATCTCGACACCATGGAACTCTGGAAATTCGGGGATTATAAAAGCTACACTTCCCTCGAACTCCTTACCCATGTTTTTGCCATCCCCTCACCAAAAGGCGATATCGACGGATCGATGGTGGCCGGTGTGTTTTACGGGGAAGACGACCTGCCGCGGATCACCCGATATTGCGAAAGGGATGTGGTTGCCATTGTGCAGCTCATGCTTAGGTTCAAATGCATGCCCCTGATCCCGGAAGAGAATATTTCTGTGGCCCAATAATGATCCTTTTGGGTTTCCCCGATTCGCAATCCGGGTAAAAAGATCAAGCGTGGCTTTTCGGAAACCCAGTGCTCCAGGCCTTAAAACCCACCCTTTTCCGTAGCTCTGATCAAATGGTCTGAGAGCCCTTTAAGTTATGAAGCCGAACCAAAGTATCTGCTTTAATTACAATTCCGATAATTTTTGATCCTAAACCTTAGTTTTTAAAAGATATCTGACTATTTTTGTCGAAGCTTATAAATTATTATCGGATGAAGGCATTTGTTTTTCCCGGACAGGGAGCGCAGTTTGTGGGGATGGGTAAAGATCTTTATGATACCCATGATGTTGCGAGAGAATTGTTCGATCGGGCCAACGAGATTCTGGGCTTTGAAATAACCAAATTGATGTTTCAGGGAACCGATGAGGACCTGAGGCAGACGAAAGTTACACAACCTGCAATATTCCTGCATTCTGTGATACTTGCAAAAACCCTTGGCGATTCATTTCGCCCCGATATGGTAGCGGGTCATTCACTTGGCGAATTCTCCGCACTGGTTGCCAATCAGACGCTTAGCTTTGAGGACGGTTTGGTCCTGGTTTCCAAAAGAGCCCTTGCCATGCAGAAAGCATGTGAAGCAGAGCCTTCCACAATGGCTGCCATTTTAGGTCTCGACGATGCTATTGTCGAAGAAGTCTGCGCCTCAATCAGCGAAGTTGTTGTCCCTGCAAATTATAACAGTCCCGGCCAGATTGTAATTTCCGGCTCAATAAAAGGTATCGATCTGGCTATCGAAGCTCTTACCGCCAAAGGTGCCAAGCGTGCACTGAAACTGGCTGTAGGCGGAGCGTTTCACTCCCCCTTGATGGAGCCCGCGCGCAAAGAACTTGCCGCAGCTATCCAAGCTACCCGGTTCAGCAAACCCATATGCCCGGTTTACCAGAATGTTGACGCCAAAGCATATACCGACCCTGACACAATTCGCAAAAACCTTGTGGAGCAGCTTACCTCACCCGTTCGCTGGACTCAAACCGTTATCAACATGATTGCCGGCGGAGCATCTTCATTTACCGAAGTGGGCCCGGGTAAAGTTCTTCAGGGATTGATCAAAAAAGTGGATAAGGACATGACCACACAGAGTGCATAAGTCGTGCCCTTCAAAATATTTAATTTTTGGATAGGGGCAGTTTAGCCCCTATTTTCATTTGGATTCTACCGCAAGGGAGCAAAACCTGAAGTTACATCAGTCAAGACCTGATGATGCTCCGAGCCATTTGGCCCTTGCGATAGGTAATAGTTTTAATAGACAATAATAATAACCCATAACTAATGAAAGTCCTAAAATTCGGTGGTTCATCCGTAGGTTCTCCGGATATTATAAAAGAAGTCAAGAGAATCGTTTCAGAGCAGTCAAAGCCTTGCGTGGTTGTTGTTTCTGCTTTTAAAGGTATTACCGACCAGATTATTGCAACCAGTATGCTGGCGAGCCTGAGGGATATAACCTACGAAAAAGGGATCGAAACCATATACCTCCGCCATTATGAAGTTGTTGAGGAGCTGATTCCCGAAGCTAAAAAGGAATCGGTAAAGCGTTACCTCGACCTTTTAATGCACGATTTCAAAGATCTTCTTTATGGGGTTTATCTCCTTGCCGATCTTACCCCAAAAACGCAGGACCATCTGCTGAGCTTTGGCGAGAGGCTTTCTTCCTTTATCATCAGCAACATAATTGAAGACTCCCGCTGTGTTAATATGCAGAACTTTATCCGTACCGACAGCCACTTCGGAAATGCTCAGGTCGATTTCGATCGGACGAATGCCTTGATTTTCGAGGAACTCGACGGACTGAAGGATGTTGTTGTGGCACCGGGTTTTATCGCTGCCAACGAAAAAGGCGATATCACCACCCTGGGGCGCGGAGGCTCGGATTATACGGCAGCTATTATTGCCGGTGCTATTGAAGCTGAAGTCCTTGAAATCTGGACCGATGTTGATGGCTTCATGACGGCCGACCCCAAAAAAGTAACCAAGGCTTATCCCATTGAAACACTGAGCTACATGGAGGCTCTGGAGCTTTCCCATTTCGGAGCGAAAGTGATTTATACTCCCACGCTTCATCCTGCATACCAGAAAAACATCCCCATCAGGATATTAAACACTTTTAACACAAAAGCCCCCGGAACCCTCATCTGCAAGGAGCCCGAAAACCATTCCGAAAGCCTGATCAAGGGAGTCTCGTCAATGGACGATATCGTTATGATAACCATTGAGGGCAGCGGACTGCCTGGCGTCACGGGCATATCAAAACGGCTCTTTACCGCACTGGCCAGCCGTCAGGTAAACATCATCCTTATCACCCAGGCATCTTCGGAATATTCCATCAGCTTTGCCATTGCGCCCTCCGACAGCGAAAAGGCTGAAGAGGCCATCCGAGATGAGTTTCAGGTGGAGATGAAGTACAAGAAGATCATCGGCATGGAGGTCGAAAAGCATCTTTCCGTGATTGCTATCGTGGGAGAAAAAATGAAGAACACCCCCGGAATTTCAGCTACTTTGTTTACTTCACTCGGGAGAAACGGTATCAGCGTTATTGCCACTGCCCAAGGTTCATCGGAGCTCAACATCTCGGTCGTCATTCGCAGGGAGCTACTCAAAAAAGCACTTAATGTGATTCATGAGGGTTTCTTCCTCTCGCATTACAAAGAACTTCATCTTTATCTTGTGGGACTGGGAACCGTTGGCAAGGATCTCCTCAAGCAAATCAGTCAGCAACAGGAAATCCTGATGAAAGAGCACAATCTTAAGATCAATTTAATGGGTATTGCCCGCTCGAAAAAAATGCTTATCAAAGAGGAGGGCATCAGCATAAAGGACTATGCTGCGGAACTTGAAAAGTATGGCGAACCCACAAACACGGATGTCATGCTTGAAAAAATAGCAGGATTGAATCTCCGCAACTCCGTATTTATCGACTGCACCGGCAGCGACCAGATCGCAGCCTTATACGATCCTCTTTTCGATATGTATGTTTCTGTGGTCACTGCCAACAAGATTGCCTGCTCTTCAGAGTACAACAATTACCTGCACCTCAAACAAAAGGCCAGGAAGAAGGACGTGAAATTCATTTACGAGACAAATGTTGGCGCTGGACTTCCGATAATTAACACGATCAACGACCTGATCCGCAGTGGCGATCATATTTACAAAATGGAGGCTGTCCTCTCAGGCACACTAAACTTCATCTTCAACACCCTGAGCGCGGAAATCCCCCTGAGTAAAGCGGTTAAAATGGCACAGGAGAAAGGTTTCTCCGAACCCGATCCCCGCATCGATCTCAGCGGTCTGGATGTTATGCGGAAGCTCCTTATTCTCTCCCGGGAAGCGGGTTATGGGATCGAGGAAAAAGATGTTAAAATGAAGCGGTTTCTGCCCGATTCCTGTTTTGAGGGGAGTCAGGATACGTTCTGGGAAGAACTGAAAAAGCTCGACTCCGAATTCGAATCGCGAAGGAAAAAGCTCGAATCCGAAGGGAGAAAATGGAGGTTCTTCGCCCGACTCGAAAACGGAAACCCTTCGATCGAACTACTCGAGGTCGACAGCTCGCATCCCGCCTATGCGCTCGCCGACAGTAACAATATCATCATGATCACAACCGACCGCTACAAAGACTGGCCCATGATTATCAGGGGATACGGTGCCGGCGCGGCAGTTACAGCGGCTGGAGTCTTTGCCGATATTATTCGCATTGCAAACGTTTAAACCTGTTTTATGATTCAGGCGGTGATTTTCGATATGGATGGTTTGCTCATCAATACCGAGCCTAAATGGCAGGAGCTGGAGAGGGAATTTATTGCCGGTATGGGATTGGAAATAACCCCTGAGATGCAAAAGCATACACTTGGTCTCAGAACCATTGAGATGATCAAGTATTGGTATCATATAAAGCCCTGGCCGAATCCGGATTTTGAAAAGCAGGAGGCGGAAATCGAAGCCTTGATGAAGGAGTATTACATCACGGGCACTGTACTTATGAAAGGTGCCCTTCAGGTGCTGGAACTCTTCAAAAAACAAGGGATACGAATAGCTATTGCTTCCTCTTCCCCCTTGATGCTTATCGATACCTTCCTGAACAGGTTTGAACTGCAGGATGTCTTCGAGGTTAAGCATTCCGCCGAATTTGAGGAATACGGGAAGCCCCATCCGGGAGTCTACATTACTACGGCAAAGAAACTGAAAGTTCACCCTTCCTCATGCCTGGCTTTTGAGGATTCTTTCAACGGGCTTCTTGCTGCCAAATCAGCCTTGATGAAAGCCGTTGCAGTTCCAGATACCCTTCATTTTCATGACCCGCGTTTTGCTATTGCGGATCTGAAGATCCGTAGTCTTGAGGATTTTGTGGGGAAAGATCTTCAGTCATTGTTTGCGAATTAGCTAATAGCGTAATTAGGAAGTTCAGCTATGACAAAGTTACAACAAGGCAATCTTACAGTTCGTGAGTTCATGGACTCGGATAAAGTCGCTCTGGCCAATCTTTGCAACAACCAGAAAATTCACGATAACCTCAGGGATATTATACCCTTTCCTTATTTGGAAAAAGATGCGGAATACTTTATTAACCTTTGCGGAAACGAAAGAGTGAAGACAAATTTTGCAATAGAATTTGAAGGGGAATTCGCTGGGGTTATTGGTTTTGGCTTGCAGACTGATGTGTACAGATTATCGGCTGAAATCGGATACTGGATAGGCGAGCCTTTCTGGGGCAAAGGGATCGCCACCAGAGCTGTAAAGCTGATGGTTGAATACGGCTTTTCTCACTTGGGCCTGGTGCGTATCTATTCGAGTGTTTTTGATTACAACAAAGCCTCTCAACGGGTTATGGAAAAAGCGGGTTTCCAGTTGGAAGGGATTTTCCGCAAGGCCATATTTAAAAACGGAAAGATCTGTGATGAGTATCGATATGCCATTTTGAAATAGTTAGGACTCAGTAGCCTTTATCCCATTGAAATAAAAATAGTTATGTTAAAATCATCTGTAAGAATATTCGCCCCCGCAACCATATCCAATGTAGGACCCGGTTTCGACCTGATGGGCTTTGCTCTCGAGCAGCCTGGCGATATTATGGTTGTGAAAACCAATGACACCGGACTTATCCGGATTATCAACAACACCAGCTCCGATATCCCGGTCGACCCGGGCATGAATGTGGCCAGTGTTTCGGTTTTCGCTCTTCTCGAAGCACTGGGCTGCACAACCGGGTTTGACCTTATCTTCGAGACCAAGATCAACCCGGGAAGCGGGATCGGCTCCAGCGCCGCAAGCTGTACCGCCGCTGTGGTCGGGGTAAACGAGCTGCTGAACCGGCCTTTTACCCAGAAAGAACTGCTTCCTTTCGCCATGAAGGGTGAGTTCGTTGCCAGCGGAAGCGTGCATGCCGACAATGTGGCTCCTGCTCTTCTCGGGGGATTCATCCTCATCCGCGATTACAACCCGATCGACATTGTTCGCCTCGAGGCTCCGCACGATCTTATCTGCACCGTTGCTCATCCCGATATACAGATTAAAACTTCCGAGAGCAGAAAACTCATCCCGAAGGAACTCCCGGTAAAAAAAGCATTGGAGCAATGCGGTAATATCGCCGCACTGATGGCCGGTCTCACTGCCTCCGATTATGCTTTGATAGGCCGCTCCCTGCACGATGTGATTGCCGAACCGGTCAGGGCAGCACTCATTCCAGGCTATATTGAGATAAAAGCACGCTTGTCGGAAACCGGTGCACTCGGAGGAAACATTTCCGGATCGGGCCCATCGGTGTTTGCCCTGTCCGACAACCCCGAGAGTGCCCGCAAAGCAGGTGTGCTTATGCAGGATGTTTTTGCCAAAGTTGGACTCAATAGTAAAGTTTATATCTCAAAAGTGAGCCGTCAGGGAACACGATTAATCGACTAAGAACCATGAAGTACTACAGCACGAACAATAAAAATCACCAGGTTGATCTGAAAGAAGCCGTATTTAAAGGACTGGCACTCGATCGCGGACTCTATATGCCTGAGCGTTTTCCCTTTCTGGAAAAAGACTTCTTCAAAAGGATTCGAAGCATGAGCTTCCCTGAGCTTTCCTTTGAAGTGGCTCTGGCGCTTTTCGGGGAAGATATTCCCCAAAGCGAACTTAGAAAGATTAACGATGATGCCCTGAATTTCGACACTCCTCTGGTGCAGATAAACGATTCGACATATAGTCTTGAACTCTTTCACGGCCCAACCCTGGCTTTTAAAGATGTCGGTGCCCGCTATATGGCAAGGATGCTTGCATATTTCACAAGGGGTTACCAGAAGGAAATACATGTGCTTGTTGCCACCAGTGGCGACACAGGGAGCGCGGTTGCCAACGGCTTTCTGGGAGTTGAGGGGATAAAGGTGCATATACTCTACCCGAAAGGACTGGTGAGTTATCTTCAGGAAAAGCAGTTCACCACCCTGGGACAGAACATCACCGCCCTCGAGGTGGATGGCAGTTTCGACGATTGTCAGCGGCTGGTGAAAGAGGCTTTTGTGGACAGGGAAATAAATGAAAAGCTCACCCTGACATCCGCCAACAGCATAAACCTTGCCCGCTTGTTACCCCAGAGCTTTTACTATTTCAATGCTTTCAGGCAATTGCCCGCGTCGGAGAAGAAACTTGTGGTTTCGGTACCCAGCGGGAACTTTGGAAACATAACCGCTGGACTTGTTGCAAAACGAATGGGACTTCCAATATACCAATTCCTTGCTTCAACCAATTGTAACGATGTGGTTCCCGAATACCTGAAAACCGGTGTTTACAAGCCCCGGCCTTCCGTGGCTACCGTAGCCAACGCCATGGACGTGGGGGATCCCAGCAATTTCGCCAGAATCCTGGATCTCTACCATCACTCCCATGAGGAAGTTAAAAAGGCTATGATCGGCTATCACTACGCGGATTCAGAGATCAAAGCCTGTATCAAAAAAGTGAAAGCCGACTTCGGTTATATCCCCGATCCGCATGGGGCAACAGCATTCCTCGCTCTCTCTGAATTCCAAAAAGAAAACCCCGACACTGTTGGCATCTTTCTCGAAACCGCTCACCCGGCAAAGTTCAGCGATACCGTTGAGGAAGCCCTTGGCGAACCCTTGCCGATCCCCGAAAAACTTGCCGAATTCGGGAAACGTGAGAAAATCAGCAGAACGATGAGTACTTCGTACGGGGAATTTAAAAACTACCTGAGCGGACTTTAGAACACGAAACAGCCATGCCCCCGGCAGGCTAAACTTTTGTGGAATTGAGGACTCGGCCCCACTCTGGCCCTCCCCCGGCAGGCTAAACTTTTGTGGAATTGAGGACTCGGCCCCACCCCGGCCCCCGGCAGGCTAAACTTTCGTGGAATTGAGGACTCGGCCCCACTCTGGCCCTCCCCCGGCAGGCTAAACTTTTGTGGAATTGAGGACTCGGCCCCACCCCGGACTCCCGCATTGCGGGACAGGCTCTCCCCCGGAGTTGACTATCGCGGGAATGGATGTACGGCCCCTCCCCAACCCCTCCCCCTGAGTGGGAGGGAGCTAGACTATCGCTAGTGTGGATTTTAAAAATGCATATACCGGTTTCACCCACCCCGTCACGTCCTCACCCCGTCACGTCGTCACGTCCTCAACCCGTCACGTCACAGTAATAATGATATGTTATTGAAAAGGTTTTAACATGCTTAAAATCATATTATTCTTGTCCGGCAAAATTTGGAAATCTCTCCTTTAAAAATCAACTTTACATCACGATCCCGACACGGGATTTTTTGTTACTAAATACTTATTATTAAATTTTTCTGCTATGAATGTAGATATGCTAATGAATGACCTCATCAAAAAAACTCAGGGTGAGGCCGAGTATCATCAGGCAGTGCGTGAAGTTCTCGAGTCGATTGAGGAAATTTACAACGAGAACCCACAATTTGAGTCTGCAAAAATTATCGAACGTCTTATTGAGCCCGACAGAACCATGATGTTCAAAGTGCCTTGGGAAGATGATGAGGGGAACATTCACGTTAACCGGGGTTACAGAATACAGTTCAACAATGCCATCGGCCCGTACAAAGGCGGACTTCGTTTTCACCCGAGTGTGAACCTTAGCATTCTAAAGTTCCTGGGATTCGAGCAGATATTTAAAAACAGTCTTACCTCACTTCCTATGGGTGGTGCCAAGGGAGGATCCGATTTCGACCCAAAAGGGAAATCAAACCGCGAAATCATGCGTTTCTGCCAGTCGTTTATGCTGGAACTCTGGCGTATTATCGGTCCTGATACAGATGTACCCGCTGGTGACATCGGTGTTGGCGGTCGCGAAATCGGCTACCTGTACGGAATGTACAGAAAACTTGCCCGTGAAAACACCGGAGTGCTTACCGGAAAGGGCCTGAACTGGGGCGGAAGTCTCGTTCGTCCTGAAGCTACCGGTTATGGTGTGGTGTATTTCGCAAAAGAAATGCTTGCAACCATAGGCCAGTCGTTCGAGGGCAAGAAAGTAGCAATATCGGGTTTCGGCAACGTGGCCTGGGGTGCAGCCATCAAAGCCACCGAACTTGGAGGTAAGGTGATCACCCTCTCGGGCCCCGACGGGTATGTCCATATCCCCGGAGGTCTCGATACCGAAAAAATCAATTATATGCTGGAGCTCAGAGCCACCAACGAGGATATCGTTAAACCCATGGCCTACGAGTTCGAGGGAGTTGAATTCGTTCAGGGCAAACACCCCTGGGAAGTGGCTTGCGATATCGCTCTGCCTTGTGCAACCCAGAACGAACTGAACAAAGAGGACGCCCTCAGCCTGATCAAAAACGGTTGCATCTGCGTTACCGAAGGTGCAAACATGCCCTGTACACCCGAAGCAATCGAAGCGCTGCATTCGAAGAAAATCCTCTTTTCCCCGGGCAAAGCATCCAACGCCGGCGGTGTTGCCACTTCCGGACTTGAAATGGCCCAAAACTCCATGAAGATCAACTGGAGTCGCTCGGAAGTCGACGACAGGCTGCACCATATCATGACCAACATTCACGAAAGCTGCGTAAAATACGGCACACGTCCCGATGGTTATGTGGATTATGTGAAAGGCGCGAATATCGCCGGATTCCTGAAGGTCGCCCATTCCATGATGGATCAGGGTTTGTACTAAAAGGCTTTTACCTAAGACAAACGACCATAGTCAACAAGGGCTCGCAAGCTGAATTTCAGTTACGCTAATGCCCTTGTGGTCTGTGGTCGTTTTGTTTTTGCTATAAAACCACTCTTCTCGAAAGGGTCCTTAAACCTTATAAACAACCCCTTTGCTCGTCTTCCCGTCGATCATTATAATCATGGGCGTTTTAAACCGGATGTGCCTTACATACTCATCCTCAAAAAAAGCCTCCTGCCGGGTCAGATAGTCAATATCGTAAAAACCATCATTGATATATGGATTGATGGTTAAATAACCAACCCCAAAAGAGGTAAGGTTCTGGAAAAAGTGCGTGCCCTGACTCGGATCGATGCGGTATTTTTCCAAACCCGATTCAACAATGATGCGGGCTTCGCTTATCTGTGGCCATTTGATTGGTATCCCAAGCCAGGGATCGGACGAACCCCATCGGCCGGGTCCGATAAGCACATAATTTTTCTGCTCATCCCTGAGACTTGAGTTGATCCGCTCAACACTTCTTGCCATTCTCTCGCTATGGGCGGGATCGAATGATTCAGGTTTTATGTAAACAATATCGTGCATCCAGTCGAACACCCCATTCCCCAGCGCCGAATTCGACAGGATAATTGTTTCTTCCTTCTTGACCTCATCGATGGCGATGGAACTGCTCTGGTCATTGTCAACAATGGGCCGAATCTGCAGGAAATGGAACACTTTCGGGGCACCCTCAGGAACATTCAGGTTAACGGCAAATTCGATCTCAATAGGCAGATTCATTTCTTTCTGCCCTATTGCCAGCAAGGTCTGCAGGATGTCGGCCAGCGGAAAGGTTTTGTGATTCAGAATATTCGAAAACGTGATAACCTTTTTTCCGTCATAGTTGTACCCGTCGCGGATAATATGATTCTGAAGATCGTACACCGATGCCACACTCCTCAGGGAATTGTCCTCCTCCGCATCTTTAATCTTCAGCCTTTGCAGATTGATGCTGTCGTCCGTTGAGGTGATAAAACTATCCGGATTCATATCCAAGGCGAAAAAAGTCTTTTGGGTATCCCTCAAAATAATTTCGGGGGAGGATAACTGCAGAACTTTCTTGGCGTATTTTGGTGAAAAGCGGAGTGACACTCCCCCGTCAACAATGTATTTCCCCAGTCCGAAGGCAATATTGGCAATCCCATCCTCCGCCTTTTCCGGTTTTATAGGATAAAAATTAATGGATCTAGCCACCCCTGAGAAGGTAGGGTAAAACCGGTTCTTATAACGCGAACCACTGACTTCCTGCAGGATAATGCCCATTTTCTCCTCGTCGATAACATTGGAAGTGGCGGCCATATAGGCTTTGCTCGATTTGAAATACACCGATGCGTAAACCGATTTAATAGCGTTGGTGAGCATTCGCATGGTAAGGGCATGGTCGGACTCAACCATCGGGATCATGTAGGTCGAATAAATCCCTGCGAAGGGCTGGTAATGGCTGTCCTCCAACTTGCTTGACGAGCGTATTGCCACAGGGTTTTTCATAACCGAGATGAAGGCGTACAAATCCTGATGCACCCAGCCGGGAAGCTTCGCCTTGATAAAATGTTGAAGGATCTCCTCATCGCTCAGGTTGCTCATCCCGATTTTGTAGAGGTCGTTCGTCTCCATGTACTCGTCGAAAATGTCGGTGCTCAGCACCACGGTACGGGGAATGGAGATTACAACATCGTCGTACTTGTTGAAAAGGCTGTAGTTTTTTATTACCGAGTTGATGAAAGCCAGGCCACGGGCTTTTCCCCCGATGGATGCGTCGCCAATCCGGGAGAACATCATGTATTCATCAAAGCTGGATTTGTCGAACTTGGCGATAATCCCCCTTCCCTTGCTTATGCGGAAGCTGGAGATAGCCTCGTAAATATACGATCGCACCTCGCCTACATTTCTGAAGTCCTCCTTGCGAAGGTATTTGAAAAGTTGGGCAACAGGGAAAATAGCCCTGGCATTGAGCCATTTGGAAAAGTCGTTTCGCGAGGCATGGTAGGCCAGCACATTGTCGGGAACTTTAAGGATCATCTGCTGAAGGGTCTGCAGATCGGTGGCCCTGGCGATTTCACGGGAGGTGTCGGGATCGCGGAACACAAACTCCCCAAACGCAAAATTGCGGATGATGTAATTCCTGACGTCAATGGAAAGGGTTTTGGAGTATTTATGCAGAAAGCCAACATTCAGCTTCTGGGCATATTTCTCATTGCTCATATCCGAAGATTGCAAAAGAAAGGGCATATAGGGGTCCTCTTCCTTTACCACCTTGCACAAGCGAAGGCCCGCCTTGGTTTTGTGATCGCGCTTGTTGTTTTCTTTAAAGCTGATATCGGAAATAATCCCAAGTATGTTGTTTTTATACCTGCTGTAAAAATCCATGGCCTCCTCATAGGTCTTTGCCAGGAGGATTTTCGGGCGGCCGCGCATCCGGAGCATTTTCTGATGCTCGTTCAGGGCTTCCTTCATAAAATCGCGCGACTGCTTCAGCACGATCTTATAAAGGAGGGGGAGATAAACCGAAGTATACCGGATGGAGTCTTCCACAAGCATGATGGCCTGAACTCCCACGTTTTCAACATCGTAGTCGGCATTCATCCGGTCTTCGATGAGCTTGATAATGGCCAGCAAAAGATCCGCGTTTCCCAGCCAGCAGAACACGTAATCGATAGCCGAGAGATCCTCGTTTTGCAGCTTGAGCGATACCTCGCGGTTAAAATGAGTCAAAACAACAATGGGAATATCTTTGTAACTGTCTTTTATTCTTTTGGCCAGCTGAAAGGTGTCGATATCCCCGATGTTGAGCATCTCAATGATAAGATCGATGCTTTCGCGCTCCAGTACATCAAAGGCTTCTTTTGCAGAGCTCGCTTTGATAAACCGGGGAGGATAACGCAGGTTTAAGGAAACGTATTCGTTGAAAATCTGCTCATCGATCCTACCATCCTCCTCCAGCATGTAGAAATCGTAATTGCTGCTGATAATCAATACCTGCCTGATACGCTTCTGCATCAACAACTCAAACTCCGTCATACTAAAATCCACAGTCGGATAATCCAATCGCCTCGTTTTAAGATTTACGTCCATAGTGTGTGCCCTGCAGTTATTTGTTTGTCTTCTTGGATGCCTTTTGAATAACGGAAATTTGTTTTTTCCCGTCCATGACGATGTTTAAGGGTTCCGGGAAAGAAACGTGTTTAAGGAAACGGGTTTCTGTAATCGTTTTTTGCCTGCTGATCTCGCTCCAGTCGATGAACTCATTTCTGGAACTGTGCTGAATCGAGAAATACCCAATGTTCATGGATGTTACGTTATGGAAAAAGTGCGAGCCCAGCGAGGCGTCAAGTGGGAAATCTTCCAGACTGGTTTCGATGATTACTTTCGCCATGGAAATCTGTGGCCAATTTACCGGGATACCGATAAACGGGTCGCGGGTACCCCATCTCCCCGGCCCGATAAGGATGTAATTCTTTTTCTTTGCCAGCATATCCTTGTTCAGCCCTTCAATTTCGAGGGCGATTTCTTTTGTCTTTAGCTTGTCAAAACTCTCCGGCTTAACGAAAATTATCTCAGAGATGGTTTCAATCCTGCCGTTTCCCATACTCTTCTCGGCGTAAATCAGAATGCTCTGTCGGTCTACCTGACTGAGGTCAACGGTAAAATCGCCACTGCTCTTGTGCATGGGCTTTATCTGCAACAGATAAAATGAGGGCAATCCGTTCTCGGACTTGTTGAGGTCCACGGCATATTCGATTTCAACGGGGGAACCCAAAGCCTCCTTCCCAACGTCAAGAATGAATTCCAGGGTTTTAGCCAGCGGGATATAGTTGTATTTGAGAATGTTAGCGAAATTTAGGATTCTCGGACCGGGCTTGGCTAATCCTGCTTCTATCCGGTCGTTTTGCGGATCGTAAACCGAAACAAGGTGCTGAATCGAATTATGATGTTCCGCCACAGAGATGTTTAAACGCTTGAGGTTCGTGTCCGAACCATTCACAAGCATATCAGGATCCTGACAGCTCATGTCAAGGGCCACAAATTCTATCTGGGAATCCCTGAAAAGATTTTTTGCGGTGTTGACCTCCAGATCGGGATATTTTGGGGAGAACCGATAAGCTTTTTCTCCCTGTACCACATAATGGCCAAGGCCCAGGGCGGAAATGGCAAAGCCATCCTCGGGTTGCATATGCGCAACAGGGTAATAGTTGTGCGACTGGGCTGTTCCGCTTATATGGGGGTAGAAATAGCCCTCAAATTCATTCCCAACCACTTCCTGAATCACCACCGCCATCTTTTCCTCTTCCACTTTGTAGTTAATGGCCTCAAAATAGGAGCGGGATGAGTTTGAGAAAATGCTGGCGTAAACCAGCTTGATGGCATCCGAAAGATGTTTGTACCGTAGCTTGCTGTCGTCCGAATTGTTTGGGATCAGAAATGTTTCGAATATTCCTGAAAAGGGCTGGCTTGTACTGTCCTCCAAAAGGCTTGAAGACCTTATGGCCAAGGGCCTTTTTAATACGGTAAGCAATGATTTCAGGTTTTTCTCCAAATGGTAGGAAAGTTCCCCCTTGAGGAACAAACTGCAGATTTCCTCATAGGAATAACTTCCATGAATCGCGTTGATCAGATTGTTTTTCTCAAGGAAAAGATCAAATTCATCCGTCCCGATCAGTGATGTCCGGGGAGTTCTTGTGTTGATTCCTTTTATCAGGTCGGAGAAGTTGAGGTTGTAGATCAGCGTGTTTATAAACGCAAGTCCACGGCCTTTACCGCCGAGAGCGCCTGTCCCGAGACTTACAATATTGCTTTCGTCGAGCAGGGCCGACTCTTCAAAGTTTACAATTCTCCCGGCATTGGTCTCGTTACGGTATTTCTTTATAACAAACTTAAGGTAATTGCGAAACTCCTGGGTATTCTTGAAATCAGTGACCTTTAGGGGAAAGATCATCTTTGCGATTTTTATTTCCCCTCGAGCCATGAGCCAAAGCGAGAAGTGGTTCCGTTTGCCGTGATAAATAAGCGATTCGTCGGGAATTGTCTCGATCTGCTTCTCGAACTCCTTGAGCGACTTGGCTTCCGCGATCTTTTTGCCCCCCGGGTCCCTGTACTCGAAATTTCCGAAGCCCAGGTGGTGGCTTATGAATCCCTTGATATCCTGCAAAAGTGTCTCCGAATTCTTGTTTATAAAGATGGATTTCAATTCATAGGCCATATGGGAGTTTTCGACCTCTGACGACTGAATAATGGTTGGCAGGCCCGGATTTATTTCCCGCACATGAGTAACCAGACTGAATCCTGCCGTTTCGTTTAAAACGCCGTTTCGGCGGAACTTTACGTCTGTGATGAGGCACAAAAGACTGTCGGAATATTTCTGAATGATTTCCTCAGCCTCCTCATAGCTTGTGGCCAGCAGTATTTTTGGCCGGGCCCGCAGCCTTAACACTTTAAAAAGCTCGTCGGTGGCAACATCATCGATAATCCTCTTGGTTTGCTCCATTACACTGCTGTACAAGAGTGGGAGGTAGCGAGAATAGTAAATTTCCGAGTCCTCCACAAGCAGGATAACCTTTACCAGGCTGATCTGGGTGTCGTTTTCAACATTAACCCAATCTTCCAAGAGCTTAATCATTGCAAAGAAAATCTTTGAGTCGCCATTCCAGGTGAAAATCTTGTCAACGTGCTCGAGGTTTTCCTTGTTTTCCTTGTACGAAGACACTTCACGGCTATTGTTGAGCAGAACATAAACAGGGATGTAGGGATACTCTGTTTTCACCATTCGGGCAATCCGGTTGGAGGTGGGCTTATCGCTTCCAATCATCAGGATCACAAGGTCGAAATGTCGGTTGCCCAGTTGCTCAACGGCCTCTTCATAGGTGGAAACGCCGGTTACACGGGGCATCGTTGTTAAATCGAGCTGCTGATACTCCCCCAGAATGTGCAGGGAAAACCTTCCTTCCTTCTCAATCGAGAAAGCATCGTAAAGTGTTGCTACCAGCAGTATCTCCTTGGCTTTGTAAAGCATCAGGTCGTGGAAGATATCCCTGTTGGCATTCATCTTGTTGAGGAATTTCTGCAACAATTTGCGGCTGTTAATGGGCTTCCCGCTCCTGAACTCCGTTATTTCGGAACGGAGTTCGTCTTTTTCCTGGGTTTTTTTCAGAATCTTGCGGGCCTCGATGGTATTGAGGTAGTTGGAGATGATGCTGGCAAGATTGTTTATGAGATTCCGTTCTTCCTTCAGGAATGGTCCCTCGTCGATTTCGGGGAATTCCCGGAGATAAAAAATGTCGATCGACCCGGAAATATTATGAATGGTCCTGAAGTTTTGCGATTGGCAATATTCGGTTTCCCTGAAGGTTTGTGAGGTAAACAAAAGATCGCCATACCGGATTCGGGCCACAGTATGATCGGGATACTGCCAGGCTTTGGGAAGAATGAAGGTGATGCGTCGAAGAGTCTCCTCGATAAGTTTCCCCTCTTTTATAATCTGGGTAGTCTGGTTTATACAGGATAGTTCCTTAAGCCTTTCTTTTTTTTCGGCAAGCAACTTCTGTATTTCGCTATCTGAACGCGGAATATCCATAATTCCAGATTTGGGTTTGCACCGCCCTTTCGGGCGGCGCAAGGATTAGGCTAGGAGCTGCTTTCGTTTATTAAAAAAGTGTTTCCGCTCTTAAGTAAATCGTCCATGCATTTGATTGGACTCTTTTCATGTGCGTGGTCCAGTTGATCGTACAGCATTTCTTCGTAAACGGGTTTGTCAACAGCTCTGATTATCCCCATGGCAACCGGGTATTCCGGCTGATCCATTTTTACTAGGTTGTAATGGATGGTTGAGTTGGTACAGCGGGCATTGTGAATTAAAATATCTTCCTTGCTTATGCCGTCCTTACCAATGGTTACGACCTCCAATTTATTGTTTCGGTAAATCAGACCCTTTTCGTGCTCTTTGCCGAAAATCATTGGCTCACCGTGTTTCAGATAAATCTGGTGCTCGTCCCTGACATCCTTGCCGGTAATGTTCTCGTGAACGTCGTTGTTGAATATCACGCAGTTCTGCAATACTTCAACCACGGAGGTGCCTTTATGAAGAGCAGCCTGTATAAAGACTTCCTTCATCATTTTCGGCTCCGTGTCAACAACTCTGGCAAAGAAAGCCCCCTGCGATCCCATAACAAGTTCGCCCGGATTGAAGGGCTCTTCAATTGAACCTTCGGGTGAGGTTTTTGTAACGCTACCCTTGGGTGTGGTAGGCGAATACTGCCCTTTCGTGAGCCCGTAAATCCTGTTGTTGAAGATCAGGATGCTCATGTTGATGTTACGGCGAATAACGTGAATAAAGTGGTTTCCGCCGATTGCCATGGAGTCGCCATCACCGGTTACAACCCAAACCGAAAGCTCAGGGTTTGCCAATTTGATGCCTGTGGCAATAGGCGCTGCCCGCCCGTGAAGGCTGTGAAAGCCATAAGTGTTTATATAGTAAGGGAATCGCGATGAACAACCGATCCCGGAAACAAAAACAACATTTTCCTTTTTCACCCCGGTTTCGGGAACCGCATTCCTGATCGACGAGAGCACAGCATGGGCACCGCAACCGGCACACCATTTTACCGGACTATCGAGTTTGTAATCCTGGGGAATCATTACTGGCGCAAAATCTGTATTCTCTTTCATTTTCCTTTGTTTTCAAGTATATCAATGAATTTTGCTTTTAATTCGGAAATCATAAAAGGCAATCCCTGTACCTTATTGTACTGCTTATACTCGTACTGCGGAAATTTCGATCGCAGATACATAGCAAACTGCCCGAGGTTTAGCTCGCATATTACACGACTCTTTGCATACTTGAGAACCTCTTCGGTATTTTTGGGTAGGGGATTGATATAAGAGAACTGAGCCAGGCTTATTGATCTTCCTTCATGCTGCAGTTCCTTGACGGCACTATAGAGCGCCCCGTAGGTCCCTCCCCAACCGATTACCAGTAAGTCGGCATCCTTTTCGCCCAGAATCTCCTGATCGGCTATGTAATTTGCTACCCTGTCTACTTTCTCCTGGCGCAAGCCGACCATTATCTGGTGGTTGTATGGGTCATGAGAAACCTCGCCGGTTTTGTCAGCTTTTTCGAGCCCTCCAACTCTGTGACGCATTCCTTCCTGACCAGGTACCGCCCACATGCGGGCTAGATTCTCAGGCTTGCGTATATAGGGCATGTAACCCTCATGGTTGTCTTTCACTTTCGGGGGATGAATCTCCGGCATGTCTTTCATTTCAGGGATGTGCCATAATTCCGACCCGTTTGCCAGATACCCATCGGTAAGCAAAATCACTGGGGTCATATGCTCCAGCGATAACTTGGCTGCCTCATAAGCAAATGAGAAACAATTGGCCGGTGTAGTGGCAGCAACGACGATTACAGGACTTTCCCCGCTTCGTCCATACAATGCCTGCAACAGATCGGCCTGTTCGGTTTTTGTAGGCAGACCGGTTGAGGGTCCTCCCCTTTGAACATTTACAATTACAATTGGCAGCTCGGTAATAACAGCAAGGCCGATTGCCTCGCCTTTAAGTGCAAGTCCGGGTCCTGAGGTGGAGGTCACCGCAAGCTTGCCCGTAAAGGAAGCACCAATCGCAGAGCAGATACCTGCGATTTCATCTTCTGCCTGAAAGGTAATGGCCCCCAGATGTTTGCGGCCGGCCAGCTCCTGAAGAACCTCTGTGGCAGGAGTGATCGGGTAGGAGCCAAGGAAAAGCCCGCAGCCCGATTTCTCGGAGGCGGCTAGAAGTCCCCAGGCAGTTGCAATATTTCCGGTGATATTCCTGAACAGCCCTTTTTTATTTTTAGCGGGATTAACCAAAAAGGTCGTCGACATTGCCTCAATCGTCTCGGCGTAGTTGTATCCCCCGCGAAGAACAGCGATATTGGCGTTGACCAGATCGGCGTTCTTCTTGAATTTTTTCTGTATGAAGTTCTCCCCAATAGTCAAATCCCGGTTAAACAACCAGAAGAGTATACCGGCAACAAACTGATTTTTTGTTTTATCGGCGGTTTTTGCATCCAAACCAAACTCTTTTACCGTCGAACGGGTGAGGGAAGTTATGGGTGCCTTAACAATATTGTAGCCTTCCAGAGATCCGTCGTTTAAGGGATCCTCAATATATTCGGCCTTTTTGTAATTCTTCTGGTCAAAGTTGTCTATGTCGATGATGACCGTTGCTCCAGGCTTAAGCCATTTCATGTTGGTTTTGAGAGCCGCAGGGTTCATAGCTACCAACACGTCAGCCAGATCGCCGGGTGTGGTAACATCTTTATGGCCTATATGAACCTGGTATCCCGATACGCCGGCAACGGTTCCTTGCGGGGCACGGATCTCGGAGGGATAATCGGGGAAAGTAGAAAGGTCATTACCCACAAACGCTGAGGTGTCGGAAAACTGACTTCCGGTTAACTGCATGCCATCGCCCGAATCACCTGCAAACTTAACAACAACATCCTCCAATTCGATAATTCTTGGATTTTTGCTCATAGCTGAACTAAATTATAAAATTGATTACACAACAAATAATCGAGAATTTATGAGTTCTCGCCTTCATTTTCACCAAAAAACGACAACTTTAACACGATTCAAAGTTATCTGATTAAAAATCAAATACAAATTTAAGTTTTTAAGGAGGACATGCTTAAAAACAAAGCTGTTTTAATTAACAATTAATGATGGAAACCGTTCAGTTGAAATCACGAATAAGTGTTGCCACAAGTCATATCCATTTTTCCGAATCGTTACAGATCATTTTTTGGGGTGCAGGTTTCAATAAAGTTCTTTACTTTTGACGATTGGATCCGCCACGAAAGGAAAGTTTTGTTCCGCAAGACATTGTTGTTACGAGCAACATTGTATTCAGATCCGACTCAATTGTTTCATTCTTAAATTCTAAAAATATGGCCCTTATAAAATCTGTTCGAGGTTTCACACCCGTGTTTGGCGGAAACTGCTTTTTGGCCGAAAATGCAACCATTATTGGCGATGTAATTATGGGGGACGATTGCTCGGTTTGGTTTAACACCGTTCTCAGGGGAGATGTGAACTCCATACGCATCGGGAACAAGGTGAATATTCAGGACGGAAGTGTTCTGCATACCCTGTATCAAAAATCGGTAGTGGAGATCGGCGATAATGTTTCAGTAGGGCATAATGTGATCATCCATGGGGCCTGCATAAAAAGCAACGTGCTGCTCGGTATGGGGTCGATTATTCTCGATCATGCTGTGATCGGTGAAAACTCGATTATTGCAGCAGGTGCCGTAGTGCTTGACGGTACCATTGTTGAACCCGGCAGCATTTATGCAGGGATCCCCGCACGAAGGGTGAAAAGCATAGACCCGGAGCAAAGTCGCGAAATGATAGCGAAAATCGCGAACAATTATTTGTTTTATTCGGAGTGGTACAGGTAAGGGATTTTGGGAATACCTGTCTTCCCGGCGGATTCTTGGTTTACCTGATCTATTGATCAGAACTATAAAGTTTGACGGATTTTCAATTCTTTAGTTTTCCTCCTTAAGACTGACCTTGTTCAAATCAATCTTTTCACCAAAAAACATACGGGCTATGATTTCGAAATAGTCGGTATGGTCGGACACGTAAAATTCATGCCCTGAAGCTTTGTCGGTTCGAAGCAATTGCTTTTGAACCAGTTCGTCCCGAAGTTTCTCGGCAACAATTTTCGCACTGTCGATAACATTCACGTTAAAGTTGAAGAAACGGCTGATCTGGTTTTTAATGATTGGGTAGTGGGTACATCCCAGTATCAAGCTGTCGATATCCTGAAGCTCTTTCCTGGATAAGTAAGAACGCACAATAGCGTTTGAGATATCGTCAAAAATAAAACCTTCTTCGATCATTGGAACCAAAAGCGGGGTAGCAAGGGAGGAAACCTCAATGGATGGATTCAGGCTGGTTATGCCATTCTGATAGGTCCCCGAATTAATTGTGGCTTTTGTACCAATAACCCCGATATTCTTTGTCTCGATTTCACTGGTTACATAATCAATAACAGGATCAATAACGTTCATTACCAGAGCCCTGTCGCCCGCGAACTTCTGCACCTCAAGAAAAGCATTTGCGGAAGCGGAATTGCAGGCAATGAGTATCACTTTACATCCCTTATCAAGAAGAAACTTTGTGATTCCAATGGAATAATTGATTATCGTTTCCTTTGACTTGTCGCCATAGGGCAAATGTGCTGTGTCGCCAAAATAAATCATCCTCTCGGAAGGCAAGGCTGATCTTATTGCTGCGGCAACAGTAAGCCCGCCAACACCCGAATCGAAAAGACCAATTGGAGAATTTGCGACGGTCATGATGATTGTTTTTAAAGATGAAGACCATTCTGAGATTTCAAAATGGTCTTCTATAGTATAAACTCAGGTTATTAAGGAAGCTTAAGCTTATCCTTCACCATTGGGTAGATATCAAGACTCTTTTCGGAGACATAAATCGGATTTTTTCCGCTAACATCGAAAACATAAATCAGATCGAGTTCCTGGCCGATTTCCTTAACAGTAGCCTCAAGCTTTTTCATGATTCCTGCAAGAAGATCGGACTGAAGCTTCTGCAATTTTTCTCCTGCAAGCTGCTGAAATGCCTCAAGATTCTGCTGCATGCTCTGGAGTTCCGAAATTTTGCTCTGAAGAATCAGCGAGTCCATACCAACCTGATTTTCCATAAGCTCGTTGTACTTGCGGTTAAACTCAACCTGAAGCGTTTCTTCCTGATTGGCATATTTTTCGTTAATCTTTTTCAGACTGTCCAGTGACTGGTTGTATTCGGGCATAGCAATCAGAACATTCTGCATATTGAGATGGCCGAATTTCAAATTCTGAGCATTTACAAATGCGCCCGAGAAGGCAATGGTAATCAACAAACAAAGCACATAAAACTTTTTCATTCTATCGGGTTTAAATTTTTACAAAAGTATATAATTAATTAGTATATCCTAACTTAGCCAGAACCTCGTCGCTTTTGTTGTATTTGGCGTTCTCATATAGTATTCCAGCTCCTGCGGCCGTGTCGAAAATCACCGCATAGGCACCTTCGATGGCCATTTCCTTAACCACCTTGTAAATTTCGTCCTGTATAGGTTTAACCAATTCCTGGCGTTTCTGGAAAACAGCTCCCTCAGCACCGAAGTATTTTTTCTGAAGATCTTTGATTTCCTTTTCTTTGGCCATTATTTCATCCTCTTTTTTTGTTTTCTGATCTTCCGTCAGAAGCACTTTTTCTTTTTGGAAGTCTTTGTAAATCTTATCAACCTCCTGATACTTGGTCTCGATTTCCTTCTGGTATTCCGCGGAAATTTTGTCAACCTGTTCCTGAGCTGCCTTATAGGTTGGGATACGGTTTAGAATATATTCAGTATCGACAAAGGCAAATTTTTGTGCAAAACTGGTTCCTGCAAAAAGGAACGCGATGATAATAAACAAAACTGACTTTTTCATGACGTAAAGTTTTTAATTAAACAATCTAAAATTGCTGTCCGATTGTAAAGTGGAAGTTTGGGCCGCTGTTGCCGTACTGTGCATTGGGTATCTCGTCGAAGCCATAACCCCAGTCGATACCCAGTAACCCGAACATTGGGAGGAAGGCCCTTAGCCCGACTCCAAGAGAACGTTTTACAAGGAAGGGGTTGTAGTCGTCGATTGAATACCATGCATTACCGGCCTCCGCAAACACAAGCCCGAATATGGTGGCCTGTGGGTTAAGGGAGAACGGGTAACGAAGCTCCAACGTTAGTTTCTCATAAACGTTGCCCGATTTTGTGTCATTTACCCTCGGTGTTAAAGAACTATTTGAGTACCCTCTCAGAGCAATGGTTTCGTAACCGTAAATATTATACCCGGTAAGACCGTCTCCTCCCAGATCAAAGCCCTCAAACGGTGAAGGACCAATATCCTGATTGTAGAAACCTTTGTATCCAAAATGGGCTCTTGTGTACAATACCAAATTCCCTGCCAAAGTTGTATACCAGTCGGCTTTAAATTTCCATTTGTGGTATTCCACCCATTTATATTTCTCTTCCTGACTTGTGACGGTGCTGAAATCCTTCCCGGTAATGCGGGAGAACGGAGGGGTGAGCTGCAGTGACAAGTTGAAGGTTGATCCGTTTCTCGGGAATATGGGGGAGCTGACCGAGTTTCTGCCAAAGGTTGATGAAAAGCTCAGGTTGTTCGAATTCCCGTTTGTGAAAAGAAAATACCCTGTATAGTCTTTGAGACTGTATCGTTGGAAACTAAACTCATTGTAGAGAGTGAAAAAGTCATCCGGCCAGGTGAGTCGCTTTCCTAAACCTATCGAAGCCCCGGTCATTTTCATATACTGATCTTTTTCCACACTGCTGTAATAGCCGTAAGAACTGTTCATCTTTGTGCGATAGAGGGAAACCGAGAATGAATTTGGTTTCTTCCCCCCAAACCAGGGTTCTATGAACGACAGGTTGTACGATTGGTAATATTTCCCATTCGATTGTGCCCTGATACTTACTGTCTGTCCATCGCCGGTTGGGATTGGCCTCCATGATTTACCGTTGAGGATGTTGCGGGCCGAGAAGTTTGTGAATCTCAATCCCACGGTACCAACCAACATTCCGTAACCCCATCCGCCTGATACCTCAAACTGGTTGTTCGACTTTTCAACGAGTTTGTAGCGGATGTCAACGGTTCCGTTGGCAGGATCGGGAATGGGCTCAGGCTCGATTTGTTCCGGATCGAAATGCCCGAGGTTTGCAAGTTCCCTTACCGTACGGATGATATCCGACTTGCTGAAAAGATCTCCGGGCTTTGTGCGAATCTCCCGGCGAATCACATGTTCGTTGGTGACCTCGTTTCCTTCAATAATAATGTTGTTAATGTTGGCAGGCTTGCCTTCGTAGACGCGCATCTCGAAATCGATGGTGTCGTTGTTGATTCTCACCTCAATAGGGCTTATGTCTGAAAAAAGGTATCCGTAATCGAGATAAAGGGAGTTTACAGCATCCTCATCGTTAAGCAATCGCTTGTCAAGCAACACCTGATCGAACACATCCCCCTTCTTAACCCCAAGTACTTTGTTCAGGACCTCTTCAGGGTATTTTGTGGCGCCTATCCAGATGATATCCCCAAAATAGTACTTATTTCCCTCGAAAATGTTGATGTGCAGATTTATCCTTTCCGCAGAGATCCTACTGATGGAATCACTAAGAATTTTGGCATCGCGGTAACCGTTCTCGTTGTAAAATTCCAGAAGCTTATCCTTGTCCTCTTTGAAATCATTTTTAATCATTTTGGAAGGCTTGAAAATGTTGTAATCACGCCCCTTCGTCTTTTTCAAGACTTTTCTGAGCTTCTTCTCAGGGAAAACGGTATTGCCGGTAAAAAGCACATCCTCGATCTTTACTTTCCCGTTCTTATCCACATTCGCTTCCAATTGTACCATATTAACACGGATGGAGTCGGGAATCTCCTGTATGGTAATACTGGTATTCAAAAAGCCTTTTTCCACGTAGTGTTCGCGGATAATTCTGCGAATGGTGTTCAGAATATCATCGGTAACCTGACTCCCGTTGCGGATATTCAGTTTGTCCATAAGATCCTGGGTCTCTGATTTTTTTATACCGTTAATGACGAGCTTTGTCATTCGGGGCCGCTCTTTCAGGAAAATATCAAGCCATATCTTGCCTTTTTCGATTTTTGTTGCCGTAATTTTCACATCGGAAAACAAGCCTTGGGTCCAAAATTTCTGTATCACCTTTGTTACTTCATCCCCGGGCACGGTAATTTTCTCACCAACCTGCAAGCCGGATAGACTAACAAGTACTTCTTTTTGCAGAAACTGGACCCCTGAAATGCTCACATCCGCGATCTCGTACTCCTTTGCGTTGGAATAGTCGAGAACCGGCAGTGCGTTATAGTTTATGAGAGTGTCCTTAATAATGGTGTCCTGTGAAAAACTTTCGAAGACAATGGAAAAAAGAACAAAAAGGACAAGTGGAAATTTATACATACTGTTTAGTTAACTGATTCACTATTAATTTGCTCGCTGATTTTCCCAAATCTTCTTTCTCGCTTTTGAAAATCCACGATTGCATCGAAGAAATGTTCCTTGCGAAAATCAGGCCAAAGAATGTCTGTAAAATACAATTCCGCATAGGCTATCTGCCAAAGCAGGAAATTGCTGATCCTGTATTCCCCACTCGTGCGGATAAGAAGTTCGGGATCGGGTAAATCTGCGGTTGTGAGGTATTGCGAAAATGAATCACAACCCAGCTCATTAACCTGGATTTTATTATTCTTCACATCCTGAGCCAGTTTTCTCATGGCGTTGAGAATCTCCCAACGTCCGCTGTAACTAAGAGCAAGAACGAGGTTTAGCCCATTATTATTGCGGGTTTTCTCAATTGCTGCGGATAATTGTTTTTGAACGTCTTCGGGAAGACTTTCGGTATCACCGATAATGTGGAGGGAAACATTGTTCTCCAGAAGGGAGTCGAGTTCCTTTTCGATAGTGTTTATCAGGAGCGACATGAGGGCATTGACTTCCTCTCTGGGCCGGTTCCAGTTTTCGGTTGAAAATGCATAAAGGGTAAGATATTGAATACCCAGCTCTGAGGCTGCCTCAACGGTTTGACGAACCGCCAGCACACCGTTCTGATGCCCGAAAATCCTCGAATTTCCTTTTCTCTGTGCCCAACGGCCATTGCCATCCATAATCACGGCTACGTGAATCGGAAGTTTCTCTTTGTTTATACTGTCAATAGTTGCCATAATTCAAAATTCCATCTAATCATAAGCAGGGCAATCTTCCCTGAAATTGAAGATTTTATAGCTGATAAAAATTCCTGCAAAGGTATACCAGTCTTTGTTACCAAACAAAGCTTTATTGGATTCCGTTGCAATATTTGTTTGCCCATCGATTGCGCTATCGCTAAAGGTCTTTCGCACAGACATTTCAGCCCCCGCACTCAACTTTCTTGTGAGGTTGAACTTGTATCCCATGCCAAAGGGTAAAGTTAGGTGATTTTTCGCCTCCGGTGTGCTCGAGCTCAGGAGAAAATTGTATGACAGGCCGGTGGAAAGGTAAAGCGACTGGTTCAGTTTTCGGTTGGCAGTTTTATAGGGAATAAAATTGATCTCGTAATTGGCGGCTATGTCAATAAAAGTGGCGTCGAAACGAGCGTTTAGCGACTCAACATACGGGTCGCCATATCCGTTGGTTTCTCCCTTGAGGGAATGGTAAATGGCGCTAAGGCGAATGGAATTGCGAGCCTCGAAATTATAGCGATAAATAGGGCCCACGGCTAATCCCGGCAGATAAAAGTTTTTATTGGGATTCAAATCCCCCTTGTAAAAAGATGTGCCCGAGAAGATCCCGAAATCAGATTTTCTTTGTGAGTAGGACAGGGTAGGGAAAAAGAAAAACAGAGCAAGAATAAAGGATATTCTGCTCTTATAGCTGAAATTTTTTACGGTAAAAATATCCTTAGCGACGATATCTCGCTGTAGACCTGAAAACAGGATACCCGCGACGGTCGGTTTGTATTTTGTAAATGGCACTAAACATACCGAAGTCGTATAGATCATTGTGCTGTGAAAATTGCGATGTGTACCCATCAATATAATCTGTTGTAGTGAACCTTCGCCCAAGTTCTACTCCGAGGGACCATTTTGAGTCGATGGTGAATTTTAATCCTAATCCTAAGGGGAAAGCAACTCCAAACTTGCTGAGATCCTCCAGAATCTTTGGCTTTCCTTCACTGTCTAACAGCACCGGATTGCTAAACGCCCCACCGATACCCCCAAAAAGATACAGGTAAACTTTCGAGTAATTGTTTACCATTCCCCTGCGGTTGAACCAAGCAGATGAACTTGTTGACCTGCTTTCAGGAATCAGATAATACTCAAACTGCAAAGAGGGCTCAAAAATTGTGGAGGTAAAAGAAAAATTTCGTCCGTCGTTCCGGGAATTCAAGTCGCTGCCCGCTAAAAACCCATAAATGAAGTTCATCTTGACAGCCATATCCCCGGATATTTTATACCTGGCACCAAATGCAAAAGAAGGCCGCGTATACTGGAGCTGAATATCCTTAAAGCCCCCTGCATTTGCGAAATCTTTTGTGCCTCCGATATCTCCGTAGAAATGAGAGGTGCCAATGCTAAAGTTCGCCTCATACCGCCTGAGCTTCCACTTTTGTGCATGGGAAGTGACAGGAATCAGTGCTGCAATAAGAAATATGAAGATTAGCCGTCTTATACTCATTTCTAAATCCTTAAGATTAGCAAAGATATAAATTAATTAAAAAAAACCACTCTTTTTGTGAAATCCCATGCTGCGAATTTTAACTAATTAATAAACATAGGGCATACATGGCGTTAAATTTCAAAATAGTTGAAGCTTTGTTCTTTCAGAATTCAGCCACAAAACCCTTTTTTATTCCCGAAAACTGCATTCGCAAACTTTTAATTCCTTTTGTCAACACCCCACATCAGCTTGTTCCTGAGAGTATTGTAGAAACTGGTGCTTTCAAACTTAACCAGCTTTAGGCTGTATGGGGCTTTATCGATGTTCAGGACGGTGTCGTTTTCTACCTCGTGGGTTCTGGAATCAATAGATACAAGAAAACGGTCGGCCCTTGACTTTACCCTGAGGGTAATGGTTTTATGGTCGGGAACAATCAGCGGCCTTACACTCAGGTTGTGTGGTGCAACAGGCGAAATCACGAAGGTGCGTGACTCCGGAAGAACAATGGGGCCGCCCACGCTCATTGAATAGGCGGTTGATCCCGTGGGAGTGGAAATGATGAGCCCGTCGGCCCAGTAGGAGTTCAGGTACTCCCCATCCAATTCAGCTATCACGCTGATCATACCTGCTCCGAATTTGTGAACCGTTATTTCGTTTAAGGCCAAATTGTACTCGTCGCGGAGAAAACTATTGCTCATAACCCGAATCAGAGACCTTTCTTCCAGAGAGTATTTCCCCTGAAACAAATCCTCAGCCGAGACGCAAATCTCATCCCTCGATATGTTGGCAAGAAAACCCAAACGCCCTGTGTTTATTCCAATTACCGGTATATCACGGTCCTTTACAATTTTCACGGTCTCCAAAAAAGTCCCGTCTCCCCCGAAAGAAAACAAGAAATCGGTTGCCGCAGGGAGGCTTTCATGGCCGCTAAAAGTTGAAAAAGCCCCTGCATTGATTACCGACTGCTGGAGAAGAAAAGCGGCGAAATCCTCGTGAATAATTATTTCAGCATTGTGCCTCCTGAAAATATCGAACAAGGAACTGATATTCCCATTAAAGTCCTCACTGAAATCCTTCCCGAAAAGGGCAATCTTTTTCATATTTGGTTTTTTATTCTCCACTCATTCAAACAACAAACACCGAACAACAAACGCCGAACACCGAACGCCGAACTCCAAACGCCGAACGCCGAACGCCGAACGCCGAACGCTGAACTCCAAACTCCGAACGCCGAACTCCAAACTCCGAACGCTGAACTCCAAACGCCGAACGCCGAACGCCGAACTCCGAACGCCGAACTCCGAACGCCGAACTCCGAACGCCGAACGCTGAACTCCAAACTCCAAACTCCAAACTCCAAACTCCAAACTATATATTAAGGTATCTCATAAACAAATCATACCGGTTTTTCAACATGGCATCTCCCTCATCATCTTTCATATAGGATGCGGTGATGTTGTAATCGTACCTCTCAAAGGTCTGAATAACAGAGGATAGTTCGGTTCGGTTGATTTTTAGGGTAACATATAGCTTTGTGGAGTCGGAGGGAGTTGAAATGTAAAGGCTTAGGATTTTCGCGTCGTTTCCTTCCACAATCTGAGCTATCTGTGATAAGGAATAGTCATTTACATTGATTTCCAGAACAATTATGCCTCCGGGCTGCTTCAGTGCCGACAGATCGGCGAAATGAAGAACCAGGTCGTTGGTGGTGATGGTTCCCAGGAACTCATTGTTTCGGGCCAAAACCGGTATGGCACTGAGCTTGAGCCGGGATGCCAGCTCTATTACCTCGTAAATATGCTGGTCTTCATACACATATGGACTGAAAAGCGAGAGTTTATGATTCCCTATAGCCTCGTTGGCCATGTTAAGGTTGTAAATATCCTTGTCTGAAATCAGGCCGAGAAACTCAAGGTTGTTCACAATCGGGAGATGCGAAATCCTGAAAATATCCATCCATGAAAGAGCCTGAGATCCACTATCCGAGGTCTTCAAGGCGGGTACAACATCCGACATTAAATCTCTTGCCAGCATAATTATTTTATCTCCTAGTATTTATTCTCAAGGCTCTGATGTAAATTTGCCGTGCACTTATTTAAAAAGTCATGACCAGATTAAGCGTAAATATAAATAAAATTGCAACACTCAGGAACTCCCGGGGCGGAAATATTCCTGATGTCCTTAAGACAGCGGTCGATTGTGAGCGCTACGGTGCCGAAGGCATCACGGTTCACCCGCGGCCCGATGAGCGACACATCCGCTATCAGGATGTCAGGGATCTTAAACCACTTGTGAAGACGGAATTTAACATCGAAGGGTATCCTTCCGACAGTTTCCTTCAGCTGGTTTATGAAGTGTTGCCCGATCAGGTTACTCTGGTTCCCGATCCTCCGGGAGCCCTTACCTCCTCGGCAGGATGGGACACAATCGAAAACAAGGCCTTTCTTGTCAAAGTTATTTCCGAACTGAAATCCAAAGGGATCAGAACTTCAATATTCATCGGTACAGAAGAGAGGATGATTCTGGCAGCGGCCGAAACAGGGACCGACAGGATTGAATTCTACACCGAGCCTTATGCCACCGAATTCCCATCGGGACGCGAAAAAGCCATCGAGCCATTTATCAAAGCAGCTATCCTGGCAAACAGCGCTGGTTTGGGGATTAATGCGGGGCACGATCTGAGTATGGAAAACCTTAAGTATTTTTCCGATAACATTCCCGGATTGCTCGAGGTCTCCATCGGCCATGCCCTTATCGCTGATGCCTTATATTATGGTCTCGAAAACACAATACAAATGTATAAGCGGCAGCTTAAATGATTTCTCAACTCTAAGATTCATGGAATTATCGTATCGTAAAATGGGCCAGGGCCCTCCGATGATTATTCTCCACGGTTTGTATGGTTCGTCGGACAACTGGTTTAGCATTGGCAAAGCCTTTGCCTCAAGGTTTGAGGTTTATCTTATCGATCAGAGAAATCACGGAAGTTCTCCTCATTCAAGGGAGCATAACTATATTGTCATGAGGAACGACCTTCATAATTTCATGGATCTTCACGCGATTGAAAAGGCAGTGATTATCGGCCATTCCATGGGTGGCAAAACAGCCATGTTCTTCGCTGTTGCCTGGCCGGAAAAGGTGCAGTCGCTGGTTGTTGTCGATATTTCCCCGGCATCCTACAAATCGCTCATCCGTTCAACTCCCCAGAGCACCGACCATATGAATATCATCACGGCTATGCTGGGTGTGGATTTTTCAAAGGTAAACGACAGGGAGGATGTAAACAGGATGCTCTCTGAGTCGATTCCTTCAGAGCGTGTGCGCCAATTTCTTCTGAAAAACATTCGACGCAGTGCTGAGGGTGGGTATGAGTGGAGGCTTAATGTTCAAGCCCTTCACGATCAGTTGCCGATGATCATGGACGGACTCGATCCCAAACCTTACATGAATGGTAACGGAGTAACCGGGTTCCCGGTACTTTTTGTCAGGGCCGGACAATCGGGGTACATCGGCGTGGATGATATATCAACCATAAAAACAATTTTCCCGATGTCGGAACTGGTCACCATCCCCTCCGCCGACCATTGGATTCATGTTCAGCAACCCGAACTGCTGATAAAAACCATCGAGTATTTTATCTTTGGCGATTAAACTCATTGCCAAAAGGATTTCGGGGAGTTGGTTGAGCTTACGACAACTTCGACCCGATCAGATGGATGAACTCTTCCCTGGTTTTTACATTATTAAGGAACGCACCGGTAAATGCGGAGGTGGTGGTTACCGAATTCTGCTTCTGAATGCCCCTCATAATCATGCACAAATGCTTGGCTTCTATAACTACAGCCACTCCTATGGGATTCAGTGTGTCTTGAAGACAGTTGAGAATTTCAACCGTTAACCTCTCCTGAACTTGCAGCCTGCGGGAATAGGCCTCCGCTACTCTGGCGATTTTGCTTAAGCCTGTAATGTAGCCGTTTGGAATATATGCAATGTGAGCTTTGCCGAAAAAGGGGAGGAGATGGTGCTCGCACAAGGAGAAAATCTCTATGTCTTTCACAATTACCATCTGCTGGTATTCTTCCTTGAACATTGCCGACTTGAGAATCTCTGCCGGATCAACACCATAGCCATGGGTAAGGAACTGCATGGCCTTGGCTACCCTTTCAGGAGTCTTTGCCAAACCCTCGCGCTCATGGTCATCCACTAATCCCTCTAAAATATTCTTGTAGTTGTTTTGTAAAAGCAATGTCAGATCATCATTGTAACTCTCGATTTTCTCATACCCGTTTTCACCCTCAATCAGGCTCCTGTCTTTTTTCATGTATCGTAATTTTAAAATTGCCGCAGAACAAACCAAAACACACTTTTTATTTCATATTACTTTGGTCCGTGGCACCGTTTTATCCATAATATTCAACAAAATTATTCTCTGTTTCCTGTATCTTGACACAATGCAGGTCAACGTCAATTTGCTTTAGAAAAGGTTCCATCACTTCCCAAATGGCTATTGCAAGGTTTTCTGTTGAAACCATCCTACCCTTCATGAAATCGACTTCCAAATTGATGTTCTTGTGATCCAGCTTGCTAATTATGTGTTCTTTGACAAGGGATCCCAATACTTTGAGGTCGACAAGGTAACCCAGTTCCTGTTTGATCTCACCTTTCACGGTAATCCATAATTCGTAATTATGCCCGTGCCAGTTGGGATTGGAGCACCCGCCATAAAAGGAGGCGTTTTTCTCCTCCGACCAGTCCGGATTGAAAAGACGGTGGGCAGCACTGAATCGTTCTCGTCTTGTAATAAAAATCATGGTTATTAAATATTTTACAAATTAAGTGTTTTTAATGCTATTTTTGATCGATTTTGTTTAAAGTTATTGTATCAAGGTTTGCTGCATTTTGTTTTTTCAAGGGATTTCAGCTTTAATTCTTTAGTTTATTGGTAATATGAAAATCCTACTGGTAAGTGCCACACGCAAAGAAATCGAAGAGGTTGTTGGAACGCTGGGAAATCCAAAAAGTTTAGACCAGGGTTTTCTCAGGGGATTTGCTGGTGAGACCCTTGTTGATATCCTAATAACCGGAGTAGGGGCTTTGGCAACCGCAGAAAGCCTGAACCGCAGGTTGATGTCATCTGCCTATGATCTGGTTCTGAATGTCGGGATTTGCGGAAGTTTCAACCTTGACTATACGCCCGGGACTGTGGTTGGCATTGTGTCGGAAATGTGGGGCGATCTGGGGGCCGAAGACCATGACGACTTTTTGGACCTATTCGATCTTGGCATGCTCAAACGGGATGAAGCACCCTACACAGAAACTGAGCTAGTAAACCCCGGAAATGCATTGTCACCCTTTTTTTCCAGCTATCCTCAGGTAAAGGGTCTTACGGTGAACAAAGCTCACGGGAACCGCCAAAGTATAGACCAGTGCGTAAAGAAGTATAAACCCGATGTCGAAAGCATGGAGGGGATGGCGGTTTTCAGTACCTGCATTTCCCTGGGAGTAAATTTTCAAAGCTTGAGAAGTATATCTAATTTTGTGGAACCTCGAAACCGGTCTGCCTGGGATACCACGACAGCGATCAGGAACTTGTCGGTGGAAATAAATAAAATAATTCGTGTCATCAGAAAATAAAATACAGCTCGCTTTTTCTACCTGTCCGAACGACACTTTTATGTTTGGTTCGCTTTTGATGGGAATGGCTGGCTTTAACCCATCCACCCTCGACCTGGTTATGAGGGATATTGAAGAACTGAACTCCATGGCAGGGAAACACCTGACATCCATCAGCAAGATCAGCTTTGCTTCCTATCCGTTCATCGCCAGCCAATACGAGATTCTTAACTCCGGAAGCGCTGTCGGATATAAGAACGGACCACTGCTCGTCAGCCGGCACAAGATTTACCCCGATGAGGTTCAGGACCTGCACATCGCCATCCCCGGTGAACTTACAACGGCAAACCTATTATTGGGTATTCTCTTTCCCGGGGTAAAACAGAAAACAGCATTTCTTTTCTCCGATATCGAGGATGCGGTTATGGACAGGGCTTGCGATGCCGGACTCATAATTCACGAAAACCGGTTTACCTATCAGAAGAAGGGCTTGCTGAAAATTGCCGATCTGGGCGAAATGTGGGAAGAGGAATATGATTCACCTGTGCCTTTAGGGGGAATTGTTGTGAAGAGAGATCTTCCCCATGAGCAAAAGAAAAACTTTGAGATTTCCCTGGCTAACAGCATCCGAATGGCATTTGCAGATTCGAAGCCTATCTGGTCGTTTATAAAGTCAAACGCAAAAGAAATGGACGATGAGGTGATTCAGGCACATATCGATCTGTATGTAAACGATTTTTCTATAGATTTGGGAGATAAGGGAAAACAGGCAATCCGGATTCTTTTCCAAAAGGCCGCTGAAAGAGGACTGTTGCCTGCAATTCCTGATGAAATTTTTTTCTCCGCACAATCCTGAGTGTTTTTTCAGGTTTGTTTCAAGGAAGAGGCTTAAACTAAAATGTAAACAATGATTATTATAACCGGAGCTGCAGGATTTATTGGGAGCAACCTGCTTCAAAAACTCAACGAAGAAGGCTTTACCGACCTGGTTTTGGTGGATGATTTTTCCCGTAAAGAAAAGGAATCCAACTATCTGGGAAAGAAGTACACGGCACTTGTAAACCGGGAGGAATTTATTCCCTGGCTCCGCGAGAATCAGCGATTCGCCGAGTTTGTGTTTCATCTGGGAGCGCGTACCGACACTACCGAATTCGACAAAAGCATTTTCGATACGCTTAACCTTAATTATTCAAAGTCGGTATGGAACACCTGCTCCGAATTCGGGATTCCTCTGCTATATGCTTCCTCCGCCGCAACCTATGGAGCCGGGGAACACGGTTATAGCGACTCCCACGATATTATTCCCTCTTTACAGCCATTGAATCCCTATGGCGAATCGAAGAACGACTTTGATATATGGGTTCTGAAACAACCAAAAACACCATCCTTCTGGGCGGGACTTAAGTTCTTCAATGTATATGGTCCCGGCGAAAACCACAAAGGGCGGATGGCTTCCGTGGTGTATCATGCCTTCAGGCAAATCAGCCAAACAGGGAAGATGAAGATGTTCCGCTCCCACAACCCGGATTATAAGGATGGAGAGCAGCTGCGCGATTTTATCTATGTTAAGGATGTGGTTGAAATTATGTACTTTTTCCTTCATAACCGCAAAAAATCCGGTGTTTACAATACGGGCACTGGAAAGGCCGAAACCTTTCTGGAACTGGTAACTCAGACTTTTAACGCAATGGGTATCCCTCCGGCTATCGAGTTTGTTGATACCCCGGCAGATATTCGCGACAAATACCAGTATTTCACCCAAGCCGAGATGGCGAAACTAAGGGAAGCCGGTTATTCCAGACCCATCCGCAGTTTATCCGAAGGAGTGCCCGATTATGTAAAGAATTATTTGAGTGTTGTTTTTCAGGTAAAAAAAACCTAATATTGTTTACAAATTAAAAAATCCATAATGGATAAGTCTAGTCTCTACATCCAGAAGCTCATCGGTTTTTCTCTGGTTTTCCTCGCAGGAGCTTACCTCTCAAAATACATCGGCACATATTACCTGATTCCAGGATTGTTTTTCACCCTTGCTCTGCTTGTTTCACGAATCACCGGGGAAAAACCTGACTATCTTTTCGGACTTGAAAAATCGAATGATTTCCTCAACAAAAAAGCCGGGTTTTGGCTGCTCTTAAAGTGGGTTCTCATCTTTTTCGGTTTTCTTTACGATATGGTAGCATGGACCATCTATGGGGTTTACATCCTCTTTGGATTGGTTCTTGATCTCATTCTGCTTATAAAGACGATACTTTTCTGGCTTGTTCATGCCTTCCTATGGTTCCTCAAACAATTTGTTCCGCCTTTGGTGTTCGTTTACAAAATGGCAATTTATTATCTGTTCCGCTGGAGCTGGTGGATATACAAGATCAGTTTCAACAATTTAAGGAAGAGCATTCATGTGAATTTTTATTTCATTTCTCTCTGGGGAGCCGTTTTGATGCTCTTTGTCGTTCTGCTTTTTTATGGAGCAGGCATGCTCATGGGAATCCCGGAAATAGCTGTTGTTGGCGCTGTTTTTTCTATCCTGCCGCTAGTATGGAGCTATGGGGAGATTTCCTCCCTTCGAATGCGAAACGCCGATTCGGAAACTTATCCTCAGGCAAAACTATACTTTAAAAGCGGCTTCGATGCAGTTAGGGCTGTGCTTAATTATTTTATTGTGTTTCTGGTTCTTGCTCTTGTTGAAGTTGTGTTTAACCTTCTTGGATGGATTCCCCAGGTCGGATTCAGTTTCATGGGATTGGCCTTGAATATAAATACCTTGGCCTCATTGATCTTGCTCTTTGTTTTTGTGATTCTGCTCTTTGCCAAGCTGATCATGCCTTCCCATGTTGTTTACAATATGGGTTTCCGTCCTGACCTTGACGGAAGTATCAGCTTTCTTGGAGTTATTGGCAGACGATTTCTCCGATACATCGTTTCCTTTGTGCCGACGAGCATATTTGGCGCTGTGGTAATTGTTATTCCTGCCATAATCGTTTTCCTGGCTGTTGTAATTACCTTGAATGTAAAGGACTCAATCCTCGATTCCCGCTTGGATATTCTAAAACAGCGAATTAGCGTAATGGAGGGATTGGAGAAATACCAAACCGGGAAGGACCTTGAAAGATTAAGATATTATAAAGCCTTTCCCAATACCATTAACTCCGGATTTGCCGGTATCAAATCCCTGAACCGAAGTGTTAAGAATCTCAACGAGAATATCCTCAGGGGAGAGGAGGCGGTTGAGAGTCTCACAATTGAGTTTTCCTCAGGAATTGATTCGCTAAATACCCGAATCGAGACTATTAATGCAAAACCCATGGCAGATAGTATTTCCCGTTCCGAACTGGTAAACCTCGAGCAAGTAAAGAAACTAAGATTGGAAACCTTCAGCACATGGAAAGATGACGCTGAGCTTACCCTTGGAAAGATGAAAATAGACCTTGCCGATAAAAAGGGTCTGATGCTCCAGCTTCCACTTGTTTTCCTCCTTTCAATTATTTGGGTTTCTTTTTTCGGGGGATTGGTCCTTGCATTCCTGATTTCTTATCTGGGTAATGTTTATTTTGAGCTCTACAATTTTAAGGAAGACAACAAACCTGTGTATTTTCTACAGGTGGCTTCGGAGCTGAATAAGCGCGATAGAAATCAACCCCTCTTGGGTTTCACTCTGATTGCTTTGTTTGCATTGGCTGCCGCTTATTTTTTCAGGATTCTTGGCGCGCTTGAAACCTGGCTTTTTTGAGGTTGAGGCTTAGAAAAGCGCACGCCGTCACGCCGTCACCCCGTCACCTCGTCACGCAATAAAGAAATCCGATTTTTGAGTACTTTTCTTATCTTTGCATGAAATTCATCCCATAATCAAATGGCTCTTCTTGTTTTTTATTTGCTTCTTGCACTGTTAGTTTCATTTCTATGCTCGGTTATGGAGGCCGTCTTGCTTTCGACCCCAATGTCGTTTATCAATGTTAAGGAAGCTGAAGGACATAAATCCGCTATACTTCTCAAAAAGATAAAGGGAAACCTTGACAAGCCCCTTTCTGCAATTCTTTCGCTCAACACCATTGCCCATACTATTGGCGCTGCCGGAGTTGGTGCGCAGGCCGTTAAGGTTTTCGGTGATGCCTACATCGGGCTGGTCTCAGCTGTGCTTACCATACTTATTCTGGTGCTATCCGAGATAATTCCAAAAACAATCGGCACTACCTACTATCGGGACCTGGCATTGGTTGCCGGCAGGATTATTAATGTAATGATTATTATTGCATATCCCCTTGTTATTGTTTCTGAGTTTATTACCCGGTCTTTTTCCAAATCGGAAAACGATCAGACCGTGAGTCGCGAGGAAGTTTCCGCCATGGCAAACATCGGTACCAAAGAGGGCGTTTTTGAGGAAAAAGAAAACAAAATCATCCAGAACCTGATCCGCCTGAGGAATGTTAACATCGACAGTATAATGACACCCCGGGTTGTGGTTTCACTTGCTGAGGAAAACATGAGCCTTGAGGAATTCCTCAAAAACAAGTCGTTCATGCACTACTCCAGAATTCCCGTTTATTCTGAAAACCGCGACAACATAACCGGATACATTTTCAGGCAACTGGTATTCGAGAAGCTGGCCGAGGATGAAACAGACATTTTACTGAAGGACATCCGCAGAAACATCGTTGTGGTGCATTCGCACCAGCCCGTGCTGAGCGTATGGGAACAACTTCTCGACCGTAAGGAACATATTGCCCTGGTAGTTGACGAATATGGAGGAATGGATGGAATTGTTACCATGGAGGATATCATCGAATCCCTTCTGGGCCTCGAGATTGTTGATGAAAAAGACCATGTTCGCGATATGCAGCAATTTGCCCGCGAGCGATGGAACGAGCGAAAGGCCAAATACAATATTCTGGAATAATCAGTTTTTCTTCACCGAATTGGCAATCTGGTACCCGATAAGCCTGTCGAATCGTGAACTGCTCCCCCTGTGATACACAAGAATCAGATAATCGTTTTCGGTCTCATAATAATTCCCTTCAGCAACCGAGGCGTCGCCACCCGACTTCCCGTTTTTAAGAAATTCGTAACGGTAATTGTAATATCCCTGTTTTAACAACAGGTTAAGCTCGTATGACCGGCTTTCGGAGTTGTAGCTCATTCGGTTTTGATCGGAGTATTCCGATCCGGTTAGGGCCCCCATGACGTAAAAGTCCCCGTCGTCGGCCGGGTTAACAAAGGGAAGCGAGAATTTTACATAGACATAATCGGCGTCGGTATCATCATTCTGCTCCTCCTGTATCTCCACAAAATACTTTCCGTTCAGGTCGTCTTCAAAGAAATAGCGGGAGTTTGCTTTGAGCTGATCCGGAAAAAGGGTGACATTGAAATGCCCGTTGGCGTATTCGATGCTTTTTATATACGGACTCTGGTATCTCATACTTTTAATGTCGAACCAGCGATATTCGTTCCCCGCCGGAAAAATGTTCTCCATCTGATAGTTGTATTCCAAAACCCCACTTTTATCATACAGAGGCTTCAGGTTTAAAATGGACTGATCCCACCGGCCATTTTGCAGCACAGCTACCTTTATATCGCTGTAGGGATTTTCGATATCGTAGGAGCCTGTCTCTATATTGAAGTTGACTTCGTGACTTGTGTTTCGGTACATCGAAAGAACCGGCCGGCCAACAGCCGCGCTCACATTCACAAGCGCGTCGGAAACCAGGAACCTGCGCGTAAAGGCAATCTTCTCCTCGTCCATATCTTCAAAAACCATAAGGACGTAATTCCCTGATACCAGAAAACGGAAATCATCATTTGGCAATTTGAGTTTGTAATGAACATAGCTGAAATATGTATTAAACGAAAGCGCGTAGTCGGTAATCTGTTCGGGGAGAAATCCTTCCAGATAGTCTCCCTCATTAATGTTGGATGGTGTCCAGTCAAAATTGCAATGAACGATCTTGTAATAGTAATTGGCGATGTCGTCCGAGATATCATCAAAACCCAACTCAAGGCTTAACTCGCTGTTTAGGTCGATAATCGGATAGCTGAGTTTCCAGCCATCCCTGTAGAGTTGTATGGAGTGTATACTTTCTTTGTAAACGGCATCGGTTAAAACCAAGTCGTTATTTGGATTAATTCCAAAAACCTCTGAAAAAGAAAAGAAAGTGGCAATAAAAATGAAAAGTAAAATTATCTTGCGAACTGTTTTCATAAAGGTTGTTATTTGTAAAACAAACGATAAAAGGCAAGCTGTGGGCCGCGATGAGTTCTTTGTTCAAAGTGTTATGCCAAAGCGGAACTCATTTGCCTTATCTTGGGATTAATATTAATAAATCTTCTTTTGCCTTCATTCAAAGAAAGTGCCAAAGTATTTATTTATATATTTTTATAGATATCTTACTTAACAGATTGTGAATTCTCAAATTTAGCTATTTTTGTGCATTAAATTATTACCAAAAAAAATTATCAAATGTCCGAAATTATCAAGATCAAACGAGGTCTGGATATTAAACTTCAGGGTAAAGCTGATAAGACAGTATCACAGGATGCCATCTCAGGATTGTATGCTATCAAGCCCACCGATTTTATCGGTCTGACTCCGAAACTCATTGTTAACGAAGGCGATCTTGTTAAAGCAGGAACGCCACTGTTTTTCGATAAGAACCGTCCCGAGGTGAAATTCGTTTCGCCGGTTTCAGGGAAAGTTGTCGAAGTGAGCAGGGGGGAGAGGCGCAAGATACTTGCAGTTATCATTGAATCAGATGGAAAGAATGATTTTCTGAAATTTGCAACTGCCTCCCCGGCTGATTTATCCCGCGAAAAAATAACAGAAGCACTTTTGGAGAGTGGAATGTGGCCTATGATAATTCAGCGGCCCTATGGGGTTATTGCCGATCCCACCAAGAAGCCGAAAGCAGTATTTATTTCAGGCTTCGATACAGCCCCTCTGGCACCGGATTTGAACTTTCTGATGAAGGATTCCGAGAAGGCGTTTCAAACGGGTATCAATGCTCTGAAGAAATTAACGGAGGGTAAAGTTCATCTGAGCTTGCCTGCGAATTCCGAGGTTTGCCCCGCTTTTGCAAAAGCGGTCAACATCGAAGTTCATTATTTCAGCGGCCCTCATCCGGCAGGTAATGTTGGCATACAGATTCATCATATCGATCCCTTAAACAAAGCTGAGGAAGTTTGGGTGGTGAGCCCGCAAAATGTGGCAGCAATAGGCAAGCTCTTTCTCGAAGGCGTTTTTGACAATTCGGTTACCATTGCACTTACCGGTTCAGAGGTCCTGAAGCCTTCTTACTATAAGGTGGTCCGTGGAACTTCCGTGCTGGGATTGTTCAAAGACAACCTGACCGGAAAAGAACTGCGGTATATCAGTGGCGACGTTCTCTCAGGTACCCGGATAAGCAAAGATGGCTTTTTGGGTTTTTATGATAACCAGATAAGCGTCATCCCGGAAGGGAATTATTACGATTTCCTCGGTTGGGCGCTTCCCGGACTTGACAAATACAGCACTTCGCGTTCGTTCTTCTCCTGGCTTACTCCCTCTAAAAAATATGCTCTCGATACCAACCTTAAAGGCGGGGAAAGAGCTTTTGTGATGACAGGGGAATACGAAAAAGTTTTGCCCATGGACATCTACCCTGTGATGCTTATCAAAGCAATTCTTGCTGAAGATATTGATAAAATGGAGCAGCTGGGCATCTATGAGGTGGTTGAAGAGGATATGGCACTATGCGAGTTTGTGTGTACATCCAAAACGGAAGTGCAGTCAATACTGCGCAAAGGGCTTGATCTCATGAAAAAGGAAATGGAATAACGATTCAAGGACTTATACAATATTATGAATTCTGTATGCCATCCGACAAAAATAATGTAAGCAATATTTCGATTCATAGAAGTTCTGCAATCGCGCTAAAATAAATTTTTATATAATGAAAGCATTACGCAATTATTTAAATAAGATTAAGCCTAATTTTGAGAAGGGAGGAAAGTACCAGAAGCTGCAATCTACCTTTGATGCATTCGAGTCTTTTCTTTTTGTTCCCAACAAGGTGACCAGTTCCGGCACTCATATCCGCGACGCAATGGATATGAAACGGACCATGACCGTTGTGGTACTTGCAATGATTCCTGCACTGCTGTTCGGAATTTGGAATACCGGTTATCATCATTTTCTCTCCGTCGGTGTTGATGCCGGTTTTTGGGAAATAGTATGGTTTGGCTTCCTCAAAGTGCTCCCCATAATTGTCGTTTCATATGTTACCGGTCTGGGGATCGAGTTCGTCTTCGCCCAAATTCGCGGACACGAGGTTAATGAAGGATTCCTGGTTTCGGGGATGCTGATACCTCTCGTTATGCCTGCCGATGTTCCCTTATGGACAGTGGCCGTAGCAACTGCTTTTGCGGTAATTATCGGAAAAGAGGTTTTTGGCGGAACCGGGATGAATATTATGAATCCGGCCCTTACCGCTCGTGCATTCCTGTTTTTTGCCTATCCCTCCAAAATGTCGGGTGACCTGGTTTGGACCGCAGGCCTTCAGGGCGGCGAGGGTGTTGTGGATGGTTTCTCAGGATCTACAATTCTTGGGCAGGCTGCAGCAAACCATACGGAATTCACCAATGGCCTTGCCGGGCACTCGTATTCAACCTGGGATATGTTTCTTGGGACAATTCCCGGATCCATTGGCGAAACCTCGACCCTTGCTATACTTCTTGGCGCGATTGTGCTCATTTATACAGGTGTTGGAAGCTGGAAAATTATTGCCTCCGTTTTTGCCGGGGGAGCACTTATGGGACTCCTCTTAAACATTTTTGCGGTAAACAACTATATGGCCTTACCTTTCTGGGAACATCTTATTCTTGGGGGATTTGCTTTCGGTGCGGTTTACATGGCTACTGACCCCGTTACAGCATCACAAACAGCCCGTGGGAAATGGATCTATGGATTCCTTATCGGATTTCTGGCAATCTTGATTCGGGTATTAAACCCCGCTTATCCTGAAGGAATGATGATGGCAATTTTATTTATGAACGTTTTTGCCCCGCTGATCGATCACTATGTGGTTGAGTCGAATATTAAACGCAGGTTAAAAAGAGTTAAAGTTCATGCACAATAGATTTTACTATGAAAAATTTTAGCAATACATACATATTTATTTTCTCGTCAATAATGGTGATTCTGGTTGCTGCTGTACTTTCGTTTGTGTCTGAAGCATTGCGACCCATTCAGCAGCTGAATGTTGAAATAGAGAAAAAGCAGGATATTCTCCGCTCCGTTGGTAAAGCACTGGATTTTGCCAGCGTACCGGATAAAAACGCATATATTCTTGATGAATACAGCAAGTACATAAAAAGCAGCGTTGTTGTTAACTCCAAGGGCGAAACGTTGGAAGGTAGAGATGCTTTCGAAATCGTGAAAAAGCTGAAGGAAGAAATGGGAAAACCATTGGAACAGCGTGGTCTTCCGATTTTTGTTTATGAAGACGAGAGCCAGGTGAAACGATTTGTGATACCCGTCAGAGGCAAAGGTCTTTGGGGCCCCATCTGGGGTTATGTTTCCCTGAACGATGATTTTAACACCATTTCGGGCGCCATCTTTGACCACAAGTCCGAGACTCCTGGCTTGGGTGCCGAGATTCGTGAGGATTGGTTTCAGAAAGAATTCTTAAACAAGAAGATTTTTAATGAAGCCGGAGAACTTGTCTCTGTTGAGGTGGTTAAAGGCGGTACCAGCGACGACAATGCCTATGGGGTGGATGCCATTTCCGGAGGCACAATTACCAGCAAGGGGCTTGAAGACATGCTCCTCGACTGTCTCTTGCCTTATGAAAGTTACTTCGAATCAAACATGAAAAAAGATTGATATGAGCGAAAAAGAATCTCTGTTCTCGACGAAAAATTTAAAACTTCTCAGAGACCCGCTTAACGCGGATAATCCAATTACGGTCCAGGTGTTGGGAATTTGCTCTGCACTTGCGGTAACCGTAAAAATGGAGCCTTCGGTAGTTATGGCAATTTCCGTAATGGTTGTTACCGGCTTTTCCAACCTGGTTATCTCAATGCTCCGTAATACCATTCCCCCCCGAATAAGAATTATTGTGCAACTAGTGGTGATTGCCATGTTGGTAATTCTCGTTGACCAGATACTTCAGGCTTATGCCTATGATGTAAGCAAGCAGTTATCGGTATTTGTCGGACTGATTATTACCAATTGTATCGTAATGGGTCGACTGGAGGCTTTTGCAATGGCAAACAAACCCTGGCCTGCTTTTCTCGACGGGATAGGCAACGGTGCAGGTTACGGGGCTATCCTCGTTATCGTTTCCTTTTTCAGGGAAGTTCTGGGCTCTGGCACTGTTTGGGGCTATAAAGTAATACCGAAGTTTGTTTACGATGCGGGTTATATGGATAATGGACTTGTCATTCTGCCCCCAATGGCTCTGATTGTTGTTGGAATTATTATCTGGGTGCAGAGGAGCAAAAACAAGAACCTGATTGATAAAAGCTAAAAAAACGATATTGAAATGGAAAATCTGGTAAATATATTTGTAAAGGGGATCTTCATCGAAAATATGATTTTTGCATATTTTCTTGGAATGTGCTCCTACCTTGCTGTTTCTAAAACGGTTAAGACATCCACAGGGCTTGGGATTGCTGTAATTTTTGTGCTTGGCATAACTGTTCCTATTAATTACCTTCTGGAATCCTACGTTCTGAAGGAGGGTGCCCTTGCATGGCTTAGCCCGCAACTTGCCGATGTGAATTTGAGCTTTCTCAGTTTCATCATGTTTATTGCCGTTATCGCCTCCATGGTTCAACTCGTTGAGATGGTAATCGAGAAGTTCAGCCCTTCTCTGTATTCCTCCCTTGGAATTTTTCTGCCCCTTATTGCCGTTAACTGCGCAATTCTTGGAGGTTCTTTGTTTATGCAGGAAAGAGAATACGCCAGCATCGCGGAAGCCACTTCCTTCGGATTAGGATCAGGCGTGGGTTGGTTCCTCGCAATTGTCGGCATCGCTGCAATTCGCGAAAAAATTACATACTCAAATGTTCCTGCCCCTCTCAGGGGATTGGGCATTACATTTATTACAACGGGCTTGATGGCTATTGCTTTTATGTCGTTTATGGGCATCAAATTATAAGTTTTACTGAAGAATAAAATAGATACGATGACAATTCTTGCAGCACAATTTACAGTCATTCTGATTAGCATCGGGGTGTTCCTATTGGTTATACTGGCTTTGGTTAGTATGCTTTTGTATGCGAAGGCAAAACTTAGTCCCCAGGGCGAGGTTCAGCTAACCATCAACGACGAGAAGGTATATACCGTATCACCCGGGGCGACCATTCTTTCCACCTTGTCAAACGAGAAAATATTTCTCCCATCGGCATGTGGTGGCGGCGGAACTTGCGGTATGTGCAAGTGTCAGGTTCTTGAGGGCGGAGGCAGTATCCTGCCTACAGAAACCAGCTTCTTTACCCGTAAGGAACAGCAAAGCCAATGGAGATTGGGATGCCAGGTTAAGATTCGAGAGGATATGAAAATCAGGATCCCTGAAGAAGTGCTGGGAATCAAGAAGTGGGAATGCACTGTCATCTCAAACAGGAATGTTGCCACATTCATAAAAGAATTTGTTGTACAACTCCCTGTAGGGGAAGAACTCCATTTTAACTCGGGGGGATATATTCAGATCGATGTTCCAAAAGTCGAAGTAGACTTTAAGGATATGGTAGTTGAGCCTCAGTTCCAGGACGAGTGGAATAAGTTTAAGCTATGGGATCTGAAGATGAAAAACTCTGAGGAGACATTCAGAGCCTATTCCATGGCCAACCATCCTGCAGAAGGGAATATTGTTATGTTGAACATTCGTATTGCCACCCCACCCTGGGATAGGGCTAAAGGCGGTTTCATGAAGGTGAATCCGGGTATCTGTTCGTCATACATCTTCAGCAGGAAGCCGGGAGATAAAGTAACTCTTTCCGGACCTTATGGTGAATTCTTTATTAAGAACACCGAGCGCGAAATGATTTATATCGGGGGAGGGGCCGGCATGGCGCCTTTGCGTTCCCATATTTTCCATCTCTTCCATACGCTCAAAACAAACCGTAAAGTATCTTATTGGTACGGTGCCCGCTCAAAAAGGGAGATTTTCTATGAGGAGGAATTCAGGAAAATAGAAAAGGATTTTCCTAACTTCAAATTCAATATCGCCCTCTCAGAGCCACACCCGGATGATAACTGGAAAGGCTATACCGGGTTTATTCACCAAGTGGTTTACAACGAATACCTGAGTAAACACAATGAGCCTGAAGATATCGAATTTTACCTCTGCGGACCTCCAATGATGAACGATGCGGTTCAGGATATGCTCACAAATCTTGGCGTACCTGAAGAGATGGTCGATTTTGATGATTTCGGAGGGTAGTTTTTCCACGATTATCAAAATCCTTACATAGGCACGGTATGAACAAAGTTAAATTAATTTTAATTGTTGCCTGTTTACTGTTCAGTGCGGCCTGCAATACTTCAGTAAAAAATGGAGTGTATTTCAAGATTGCCGGTTTTGCTCAGGGTACTACCTATCATATTACCTATGAGCTTTTCGATACTGTCGACCTCAAACCGCAGGTGGATTCCATTTTAATGGCCTTCGACCGCTCGCTCTCCTCCTACGATACAAATTCAATAATTTCAAAAATCAACCGAAATGAAGATGTCATCGTGGATGACTTGTTTATGAAGGTTTTCGTTGCTTCTGATGAAGTACATCGCTTTTCTGACGGACTTTTTGATATAACAGTAATGCCACTGGTCAATTCCTGGGGGTTTGGCCCGGGAACCCGTCAGGAAATGGATTCCGCAAGAATCGACAGCTTACTCGAATTTGTGGGAATGGAGAAAGTGAAAATTGAAAACGGTCGTTTGGTGAAAACTGATTCCCGCATTCAAATCGATGTGAATGCCATAGCACAGGGCTACTCGGTGGATATCGTTGCCGGGTTTCTCGAAGATATGGGTTCTGTTAATTACATGGTGGAAATAGGAGGGGAGGTCCGTGCCAAAGGAGTTAACCCAACCGGAAGAATTTGGAGAATAGGAATCGACAAGCCTGAGTTTGGAAACATGATTCCCGGAGCGGATCTTGAAGCGGTTGTTGAACTTAACAACAAGTCACTCGCCACATCAGGGAACTACAGAAAGTATTATGAGGAAAACGGGGTGAAATATACTCATTCCATCGACCCGAAAACAGGGTATCCTGCGAAGCAATCTCTTTTAAGTGCCACAATTATTGCTGATAATTGTATGATGGCTGATGCCTATGCAACGGTTTGTATGGTTGGAGGACTTGAAAAAAGCAAGGAGATTCTGGCCTTGCATCCTGAATTGGAAGCATACCTCATTTTTGGGGACGAAAGTGGAATCTACCAATTGTATGTAACGGAGGGAATGAGCAAGAGAATAGTTACGGAGCAATAATTTCTGAGTTCATTCTTTAACATCACTGCAAGCTCCCCCGCAACAACCCCCAACACCCTTTTCCCGAAGTTCGTCGGAAACAGCATTGCAACTACTCCCCTTAAAGACGGCTTTTTTGTCGAAAATCAACTTTATTGAAAGGGCCACGAGGGCGAATCCCACAATAACTACCGATAATAATAGTACTTTAATCATTTCCTGGATATTTTAGTCTGGAACTTTTGTTTCTGTAACACTTATGGATCAACTTTTATTTTTGGTCCGATCAGTATGAGGTAAACGCATATTAGCGAATCCCTTTTAATAATTCGGTTTGCTAGTGTAACAAAAAACGAAAATGATTGTTTGCCGATGGTTGAAATTTATCCCGAACATGAACCGCAGCCTTCGATGGATTCCCCTTTTAGCTTCTTGAAGCACTTGATCTCGTCGTGCTTTACGCAAGTGATTCCTAGCTTATGCATCTCTTTGTTATGCCCAACCTGATACTTGGGAAATTTTTTGTTCTTGCGAAAAAGGATGTTAAAGGCCATTCCCACAAGGGCTATACTAAGGAGGGCGACGGAAAGCAAGAGTATTTTTATCACTGACTGAACAATTAGTTGTTTTGAATGTCTTATAAGGTGCGAATTTAATGTTTTATCTTTAATTTCAAGTAATCCTTAATACCTTTGGTGTTGAGTATTTCCTAAAGAACCTGACGTATGCCTAACACAAAACCCAAAGATACCAGCTTTGAAGAGTTTGTCCGCGAAGTCCTTGCCGATTTTAAGATAGCCATGGTGAGTCGCCATTGCAGTCTTCTGGCCCGAAAGGAAGTGCTTACCGGAAAAGCCAAATTCGGAATTTTTGGCGACGGGAAAGAGATTGCACAGATTGCCATGGCTAAGAGTTTTATGCCAGGCGATTGGCGATCGGGATATTACCGCGACCAAACTTTTATGTTTGCTACGGGAATCAGCAATCCTGAAGAATTTTTTGCCCAGATCTATGGAGACACAGGTCTTGATCACAATCCAGGGAACGGTGGCCGCTCCTTCAATAATCACTTTTGTACCCGTACGCTCCGTCCCGATGGCTCCTGGCAAAATCTTGCTGAGCTTAAGAACTCGGCTGCTGATTTGTCGCCAACTGCAGGTCAGATGCCCCGGCTGGTTGGTTTGGGATATGCATCAAAGTTATTCCGGCAGAACGAGGAACTGCATAAGTACAAAGAGTTTTCGAACAATGGCAATGAAGTTGCATTCGGAATGATTGGTGATGCCAGTACTGCAGAAGGTCCTTTTTTCGAGACGGTTAATGCCGCAGCCGTTCTGCAAATCCCTGTGGCCATTGCCGTATGGGACGATGGTTACGGTATTTCCGTAACCAAGGATCTTCAAATTGTCAAAGCAAGCGTTTCCGAGGCTCTTAAGGGCTTCGAGAAAAAGGAGGGCGAAAACGGCATCCTGATATATAAAGCATACGGTTGGGATTATGCGGGCTTATGCAAAGTATTTAAAGAGGGAATTGCAATCTGCCGGGCTGAACATATTCCCGTGCTTTTCCACATCGACGAAATGGTTCAGCCTACCGGCCACTCAACCTCCGGCTCCCACGAGCGCTATAAGACAACCGAGCGACTTCAATGGGAAATGGACTACGACCCCATCAAAAAAATGAGGGAATGGATACTCGAAAAGGAAATTGCTACCGAACTCGAGTTGGAACGGATTGATGCCGAAGCCGAGAAAGAGGTTCGGGAAGCACGTAACCGTGCATGGAAGCACTATATTGGCCCGATTGAAAAGGAGAGAAGCGAAATACTGGCGATCATTGAAAACCGCGGCTGCCAGTGTAAAGCCGATAAATTCGACAAAGTAGGGGCTTATGCGAGCAACCTCAAAAAAATTATTAACCCGATCCGTAAAGACAATCTTAGCACTGCCAAACGGATTCTCCGGCATGTTTGTCTCGATTGCCCCGGGCGCCAGGAGCTGCAAAGCAAGCTGTCCGCCTGGCTGGAAGCGGAAAAGCGGAAAAATGTGGACCGGTATAATACCACTCTCTACAACGAAACCGAGCGTTCCGCATTAAAAGTAAAACCCTTGCCCCCCATGTACAGCGATGACCCGGAAATGGTTAACGGGAGAGAGATTATTCAGGGCAACTTCGACAAGCTATTTCAGAAACTTCCGCTGTTGGTCACTTTTGGGGAAGATACGGGCAAAATCGGCGATGTCAACAAAGCATTGGAGGGATTGCAGGATAAATACGGCGAATTGAGAATAACCGACACCGGCATACGTGAAACAACCATTCTGGGTCAGGGAATAGGTATGGCATTGCGAGGTCTCAGACCGATTGCTGAGATTCAGTATTTCGATTATCTCCTCTATGGTTTGCAGACGCTGAGCGATGATCTGGCAACACTTCACTGGCGCACCAAGGCCGGACAGGCAGCTCCGCTGATCGTAAGAACCCGTGGACACCGACTTGAAGGCATTTGGCATTCAGGATCGCCTATGGGGATGGTGATTAACGCCATCAGGGGAATGTATGTCTGCGTTCCACGGGATATGACCCGTGCCGCCGGTTTTTACAATACCCTTTTAGCTGCCGACGACCCGGCAATCGTTATCGAACCTTTGAATGGATACAGGCTTAAAGAAGCTCTTCCCGAGAATATCGGCGAGTTTAAAATCCCGCTGGGCGTTCCTGAAATCTTAAAGGAAGGAACCGATATTACACTCGTTACCTACGGATCGTGCGTGAGAATTGCAATAAATGCGATTGAGCAACTGGAAGAATTCGGAATAAGCGTTGAACTAATCGACGTGCAAACCCTTTTGCCCTTTGACATCAACCATATTATCGCCAAATCGGTTAAGAAGACCAGTAAGGTTGTCTTTTTCGATGAGGATGTTCCCGGGGGAGCCACAGCTTTTATGATGCAAAAAGTGCTTGAGGAGCAAAAGGCCTTCTTCAGTCTCGATGCAGAACCTCGCACCATTTGTGCAAAGGATCACCGACCGGCGTATGGAACCGATGGGGATTATTTCTCCAATCCCAATGCAGAAGATGTTTTCGAAACGCTTTATGGCATCATGAACGATACCAATCCCTCGAAATTCCCTTTGCTTTATTGATTAAACGTCAAGGCGCGACTCGTCGTAATCGACCTTTTCGGGAATCTCCCCGTCTTTATATCTCCTGATCTTATAATTAAGACGGGCAATTGCTATGGAGACAAATGGATTGATGATATTGAAAAAGCAATAAGGTAAGTACGTCCAGGTGCTCACTCCCAGCACCTTGGATTGTGTGGCTCCGCAAGTATTCCATGGTATCAGTACGCTCGTGAGCGTTCCCCCGTCTTCCAGTGTCCTGCTAAGCAATTCCGGTTTATATCCTCGCTTTCGGTATATGTCCGCAAACATCCGTCCCGGAACCACAATAGAAATGTATTGATCCGAAGCTGTGATATTAAAGAAAATGCTGGTTGCTATGGTTGTGGCAACGAGGCTACCCGTGCTTTTGGCAAACCGGATAATCGACTGTGTAATTCTCACCAGCATTCCGGCTGATTCCATAGTTCCCCCGAAAATCATAGCTGCCATAATGAGCCATATCGTGTTCAGCATGCCCGACATACCACTGGTAGAGAGCAGCTCATCAACCATCCCATTTTGAGTTACAACACTTACGTGTCCGTACATGGCTTGCATTACAGTGATATACGATGCCTTAAAGAAATTGTCGTGGATCCCGGAGATTTCGGCAATAAGGTGAGGCTGAAAAATAATTGCAAAGAGACCTCCAAGCAAACTGCCGGCAAGAATTGAAGGCAGGGGCGGTACTTTTTTAATTATAATTACGATAAGGGTTATAGGAACCAGGAAAAGCCAGGGGGTTATGGTGAATCGGCTTTCAATAGCTTTAATAACGGCAGGGATATCTGTTGAGGTTTCCTGAAAATCATAATTAAAGCCAATTACCAGAAAAATCAAAAGACAGAGAATCATACTTGGAGTGGTGGTAATTGCCATGTAACGGATATGGGTGAACAGATCGGTTCCTGCCATGGCGGGGGCTAGATTCGTCGTGTCGGACAGAGGCGACATTTTATCTCCGAAATACGAGCCTGAAATTACAGCGCCGGCAATAATACCTTCGTGAAGACCAAAAGTTTTACCAATACCAACCAGGGCAATGCCTATGGTTGCAACCGTAGACCATGAACTTCCGGTTGCCAGCGACACAATGGCTGTTATAACCACAGTTGCAAAGAGGAATATCGAGGGATGGAAGAGTTTCAGACCGTAACAAATCATGGCCGGTACAACCCCGCTTATCATCCAGGTTCCTGCAAGGGCGCCGATGAGCAGAAGAATCAGTATCGATGGCATTGCAGAACCTATCGAAAGGACTATCTTTTTCCGCACATAGGTCCATGAATAGCCAAGCCTTACAGCAATAATTCCCGCAATAGCAGCCCCAAGGGTCAGGGCTATCTGATTGGCACCGTTAAGGGTATTATCCCCAAAATAAAGAACGTTGAAAAACAACATACAGATGAGCAGCACAATGGGGATCAGCGCCTGAAGCAGGGAAGGGTTTTTTCCGGTCCTATTCATGTTTTCAGATTCAAAGCGGGAAGATAATGATTTATTTGTTGTTTTTGCGGTTTTCGATCCGCGACGCTTTATGGTTATGTGGAAGCGAACCGGCCATTTTGTGATTTGCGTAATCAGGAATGAGGAAAAATTCTTAAAATACAGGCAACTTTTTCTTTCAGAAAAAGGTCTTATTTTTATATCCTTAAAAAACAGTTGCCTGACAACTTTTTTATGATCTTTATCAAATAGCTGTCTTTTTTTTGAATTATTGATCTAAGGCATAGTAAATTCACATCAGTTTTAAACCGAGGAAACCACAAGCTATGAACATAAATATTGATTTCTTCAAAATTACGAACAACAAGGTTGCTTCGAAGGGAAGAGTCCTCATAGCAGAACCCTTTCTCAACGATACATATTTTAAGCGTTCGGTGGTTTTTATTACAGAGCATAACGAAGAAGGCTCTGTTGGATTTGTATTGAATAAACCTATTGAATTAAAGGTGCAGGATGTGATTCAGAATTTCCCGTTTATCGATTCGGGCATCAGCATCGGAGGGCCCGTTAATACCAATACTCTCCATTATATTCATACTTTGGGCGACTTGATCCCCGAAAGCATTAATGTGTTGGATAATATTTATTGGGGTGGGGATTTCGAAACTCTGAAGGATTTAATTGCCAAGGGAAAGGTAAGCAAAGATCAAGTGCGCTTTTTCCTGGGATACTCAGGTTGGGGAGCTCAGCAACTCGAAAATGAGTTAAGCGACAGCGCATGGCTGGTTGCCGAAATGAATGCCGAAATGATTATGAATGGGGACGAGGCAGGCTTCTGGAACAAAACTCTTGAGAAAATGGATAACAAGTACCAGGTGTGGGCAAACTTCCCCGAAAACCCTGGCCTTAACTAATCCTTCCTATTTCTTTTATTTTAGGTATGACCAGCCTCAAGTCCTGGTTTGCTTCTGTCTTTATGCTTACAAGACCAACTTTTTGTCCGGCTTCAATATCTGTTTCCCTGTCGCCGATAAAGAATGATTCTTTCACATTGACAGAAAACCTCGAAATCGCCTTCTCAATGAGCACCGTATCAGGTTTCCGACAAATGCATCGCTCGTTTTCAGGGTGGTGAGGGCAATAATAGATTTCATCGAAGAAAAGCTCGTGGGCTTTTAGCATTGCAGCCATTTTATCGTGGACCTTGTCGGCATCATTAATGGTATATACCCTCTTGGAAATCCCTCCCTGATTCGAAATAATGATGAGAAGGTAGCCCTGCTCCTTGAGCCATTTCAAGAGTTCGATAACCCCGGGATTCAACTCGAAATCATTGGGGTCTGAAACGTAGTAATAACCTGAATCGTTGTTGATTACCCCGTCGCGGTCAAAAAATACTGCCTTATTCATAATCTACAAACCGAGTTGACTGATAAATTGGCTCACTAAGCCTGGATAAAGAAAAATGGGGTAAATTATACCATATATCGCTCCCCAGAGATGGGCATCGTGGTTGATGTGGTCTTTGTCTTTCCGGCCCATATAGCTGGAATATCCCAGATAGAGTATACCGAAAACGATTCCCGGCATGGGCAGAATCCCGTAAAGCAGTATTTTTTCCAGAGGGGAAAAGAAAATGCTGGTGAAAAGGACCGCCGAAACAGCCCCCGACGCCCCAACCGCAATATAGTAGGGGTCTTTCCGCTTCTTCAGGTAAGTCGTTAGGCTTGAAATCACGATAGCTGAAAAATATAAGACCAAAAAACTCACGAAACCGGATTGAATATGCCCTGCGTTTTCAAGAAAGCCGAACTCCCGCTCTACATATAATCCAAATGAAAACAGAACCACCATGTTTATCAGCAGGTGAATCCAATCGGCATGCAAAAAAGCATGCGAAACAAACCTGAAAAACTCTTTGCGCTGAGCAATACGGTAGGGCGAAAAGTCGTAACGACTCATAATTACCGGGTTCTGAAATGCAATGAATGAAACAATTGCAGTGAGAATAACCAATGTGATTGTCACCATTATCAATGTAGGATTTTAAAAATTAGCTCTTTCAACAAATCTCCGGCGTCGGTCGATGCGTTTCCATACCCTTTTGATTTAATATCGTACTCGCGCAACATCGAAATGATCTGCAACACTTTAGACGAGTTGTAATTTCTTGCCGCGTTTTCGTATTCGGAAACAAAGAAGGGATTTACTTTCAGAGTTGCAGCTACAGTGTTTCTCGATTTATCAGTTAGGCTGTGGTACACTAAGATCTTGCTGAAAAAAAGATATAGCATCGAAAGGGTGACGGCAATATTATTGTTTTTCTGGTTTTCGGCGAAATAGTTGATGATCTGGTTGGCTTTCAGGATATCTTTCGTTCCCAGAGCGTTTTGCAGTTCAAAGTTATTGTACTCTTTGCTGATGCCAATATTTTTCTCAATGTCTTGCGAAGTAATCGTTTTGGTATTGTCGGCCAACACAATTACAAGTTTGTCGAGTTCGTTTGAAATCCTTGAAAGATCGTTGCCCAGAAACTCGGTTAGAAGAATAGCTGCTTTGGGCTCGATTTTGTAATGCCGTTTGGCAAGGTTGTTTGAAATCCATTCGGGAATCTTGTTGTCATAAAGTTTCTTGGATTCGTAATATACTGCGTTTTCCTGAAGAGACTTGTATATAACCTTCCTTTTGTCGAGGCTTTTATACTTGTAGTTAAAGACTAAAAGGGTTGATTTCAGGGGATTCTTGATGTAATGAATCAGATCGTCGAAGTTTTTGAGCTCCTGTGCCTCTTTCACAATCACCAACTGGTAGTTTGCCATCATGGGGAAACGGCGCGCAATATTGGTTACAGCAGCGGCGTCCGCGTCCTTACCGTAGACAACGGTTTGGTTGAACGACTTCTCCGCTTCCGTTAGCACATTTTGCATGATATATTCGGTAAGCTTATCGATATAATAAGGCTCCTCACCGCACAAAAAATAAATGGGGCGATAGATCTTATTTTTAAGATCCTTGAATAACTGTTCAATGCTGATGCTGGTTTGAGGACTGGCCATACTTTTTAGTCGAATCTCATATGTTTGACGGAAATGCCGTGGTTTTTAAGTTCCTTAAGCGAATCGACCCCGATCAGAAGGTGTTCCTTCACAAAATTTTTGCTGACCGATTTATCGCTCTCACTGGTTTTAACTCCGGAAGAGATCATCGGCTGATCCGTCACAAGCAATAGTGCGCCGGTTGGTATTTCATTTACAAATCCTACGGTGAAGATGGTTGCGGTTTCCATGTCAATTGCCATGGAGCGTGTTCCGCGAAGGTATTCCTTGAAATCCTCATCAAATTCCCATACCCTGCGATTGGTGGTGTAAACCGTTCCCGTCCAGTAGTCCCTCCCTTTGCTCCTGATGGTGGACGAAACGGCTCTCTGGAGCTTAAATGCCGGCAAACTGGGTATTTCAGGGGGTAGGTATTCATTGGAAGTGCCTTCTCCTTTAATTGCAGCGATGGGAAGGATCAGATCGCCCAGTTCGTTTTTTCGCTTTAGTCCCCCGCATTTGCCCAGAAACAAAACTGCTTTGGGCAGAACGGCACTCAGTAAATCCATTATGGTTGCGGCGTTTGCACTGCCCATACCAAAGTTGATTATTGTAATCCCATCGGCTGTGGCGCAGGGCATGGGGACCCGCTTATTAATGACTTTTGTTTTGTAGGTGGCACAAAACAAATCCAGATACTGACTGAAGTTGGTTAATAAAACATATTTCCCGAAGGAATCCAAACTGCATCCTGTGTACCGTGGAAGCCAATTATCAACAATCTCCTGTTTTGTCTTCATCTTGTTACTGTTTTTTATACTTTAGCTCCCGTATTGACTCCGGTATTATGAAAGCCTTAAATTTACCAACTTATTCCCTTAAAATAAAATCGGAAAACGATCTTGAGTATGTTTATGATCAGTTTCGGAAAAAATATGTTCGTTTAACACCCGAAGAATGGGTGCGACAGAATTTTTCCCATTATCTGGTTAATGAGAAACTCTATCCCGCTTCAAGGATGATGCTTGAAAAATCCCTAAGCGTAAACAAACTTTCCAAACGTTGCGATATTCTGATTTGCAATGACAACGGGAATCCTGTGGTGATGGTCGAATGCAAATCCCCCGAAATAAAAATTGGACAGAACACCTTTGAGCAGGTTTCTATATACAACATTGCCTTTCGCGTCAAATATCTGATAATAACCAATGGCTTGCAACATTTTTGCTGCGGGGTGGATTTCGAAAGCCGCAGTGTGGATTTTCTGAGCGAGATACCTGAATATGACAAAATCAGGAGTTCAGATTCGAACTAATTGGAGGAAATACTCCGATAACCATTGTTCTCCCTTTTTTATCCAATCTTTTTTCTGCCCGGTAATCACATAGCCCTGCTTTATAAACAGATTGAGGCTTTCCTTGTTGTCTTCGCAAATATTGCAGTACAGCTGCTTCAGCCCCAGTGTTCCAAATGCATACTCCCTGAGGCTCTCCAAAGCTTCAGTAGCAAAACCCTGATTGCGGTCCTGCTCATCACCAATGAGAATCCCAACGCCCGCTCTCTGGTTAAACGGGTCGAAATCAAACAGGTCGATTGCGCCGATAATTGAAGCATTGGATTTCTTTTGAATAACCAGGCGAAGTTGTTTTGCTTCAAAGATATCCTGATGCGCCTGCTCCATATATTTTTTTAAGGTGTACTTTGAAAACGGGGTAAGCGTATTGCTTAAATGCCAAATGGCAGGGTCGTTTTCCCAGATATACAAAATATCAAGATCTTCGGGTTCAAGTGCGCGAAGCTGAATACGGGAATTCTCGAGAATCTGCATAATGGACAATATTTTACGGGAGTGCAATTGAATCTTAAATAGAAACTATAAGGAAAAGTTATTCGTCTCTACTGATCTTCATAAAGTACGTTAAACGATTTCCCCTCAGAGGATTTGGCTTTGAAAGAGTCAGTCTTGTTATCATAGCTCACTTCAATCTTTTCATTGCTTTCACTGACTGTCAAAGTAATTGTAAATTTCTTATCGAATTTTGGATCAGTTGAAATCCGGGGAGCCGTGAAAGGAAGTATTTCCAATTTATAGATATCTTCTTTTCCGAGACCGCTATCGTCAAAAAGGGTCATGTAGGCGGTTTTCCCATTAGTTAAAGGGAAATAGCCTATGTCGTCATTAGTGGTGTTAACGGGATAGCCAAGATTGATGGCATCTTCGAATTGGTTGTATCTATTTATAAGGGAGTAAAACACATCAAATCCCCCCATGTTGAAATGCCCTTTTGAGCTAAAGAACAGGGTTTTTCCGTCACCAGACATTTGCGGGGTTTCTTCGTCAAACTCGGTGTTTATGGTCGACCCGAGGTTTTCTGCGGGTCCCCAATCACCAACTGACTGTTTTCTGGAAACAAAGATATCAAGTCCGCCAAAACTCTCGCTTCGGTTACTTGTAAAGTATAAATTTTTGCCATCGGGCGATAGGGAGGCAAATGTTTCGTTGCTCTTTGTGTTGATGTTTTTGCTAAGGGGAATGGCTTTGCTCCAAAGATTTCCATCAAATTTGCTTACATAGATATCGCTGTTGTTGTTGTCTTGTTGTACAAGAAGCAATTCTTTGCCATCCGCGGAAAGAAAAGTTGGCCTCATATCCCCATCGGAGCCGATCTGGGGTGTGATATTTATCGGGATGCTCCACACTCCATCGGTTTTGTGTGAGTACATGACAGCCTCATAGAATTTCTGGCTGTTCATAAACACCATGATGTTTTCATCCGACGACAGAACAGGTGAATAATCGGATGAGGATGTGTTAACAGGAGAGCCAACATTCGTTTTGGCAAGGTTGAGAGGGGAGTCCTTAATGATTTTTGCACGCTCGCAAATTTTAATCTCGGCTTCAACAATCCTTATGTTGTATTTCTTCTCGAAATCCTTGATGCTTTTAAACCGCTCGTAACTGTCGAGCGCCTTATCGAGATCATTGTTCATGCGGTATGCGTTGCCAAGATAAAACCAGGCATGATGCGGGGCTTTATTTTCGTCCAGGTCTTTGGGACGATACTTCATCGTGATATTCATCACCGCCTTTTCAAGATATTCAATTGCCTTTGACTCTTGTCCCCGTATATTAAGATAGGTCATCCCGGTGCGAAAATTATAATTCGCGTTATCGGGTTGGCGTTTGGTTATCTTGAGAAAAAGAAACAAAGCTTCCTCGTATTCGCCGGTAGAAAAGAAATATTCAGCATCATCAAAAAGATCATCAATATCATCCTGATCCTTCTGCGCATTAGCCAGGTTGAAGCTAAAAAATAGAATTCCAAGGATATAAAGTATTCTTCGCATAGTTTATTTGTAACCTGTACTAGATTAACACTAATTCGCCTTTAATTGTTCAGGTACAGGAACTTCCTCGATTAACAGAAGCGCTCCTCCAAGCTCAAGAATCCGGAACTCAACTCTTCTGTTAAACTTGCGGCCTTCAAGAGCATCCTTACCATCAGGGAAATTATTGATAGCGATGTTTTCGGATTCGCTGAAGCCTTTTAATTTAAGCCTGTCTGTGCTGATCCCCTTAGCGATGAGGTAATCGTTTACCGCCTTGGCACGTTTTTCGGAGAGCATCTGATTGTATGCGTAATCACCCAAAGCATCGGTGTAACCTCTGACCTCAAGGCTTAGAAGCGGGTAATCGTTAAGAGCCTTCGCCAACTCATCGAGTTTTTCTTTTGCTGTCTCAGTCAGGGAATAGCTGTCAAAACCAAAGAACACCGGCTTGATGAAATATTTGAATGATGGGGCTTTGGGTTCTGCCACAGCAACAACTTCTTCAACAACAGGTTTCTTTTCGGGCACAACCTCGGCAACAACCTCTTCAACAAGGGGCGTTTCCACAACAGGGGTTTCAATAACGGGCTGAACAGCGGCAACTGTCTCGTCTTGGGGTAATACCTTAATATAATAGAGGTCGCCTTCCCCAAAGCCGCTTGCATCATAAAGTGTAAGATATCCTCCCTTTTGTTGGTTGTCGGGGAAGAAAAAGAGTTCGTCGTCGGTGGTGTTTATCGGGTAAGGTAAGGCCTGCGGTGCTGACCATGATTTGTTGTCCTGCAGCTCCGAGAAAAAAACATCGTATCCTCCAATGGTTGAGTGGCCCTGGGACGAGAAGTACAAGGTTTTTCCATCTGCGCAGATAAATGGGGTTTCCTCATTGAGAGGAGTGTTGATGCTGGTACCCAAATTTACAGGGGTGGACCAATCCCCGGATTCGGAAAGTGAGGAGCTGTAAATATCCATTCCTCCTGATCCTCCAGTGCGGTTACTTGTAAAAAACAGCGTTTTACCATCGGGGGAGATGGAAGCGTGCGATTCGAAAAATTTGGTGTTTATGTTCTTGCCCAGCGATCTGGAGGGATTCCATCGCCCCATGCTGTAGTCGCTGACAAGGATGTCGCCGTCGAAGTTGTTGATTCTTACAAGGAACAACTGCGAGCCATCGAAGGAAAGTGACGAAACATACTGGTTTCCGTCCGATTCAATCTGTGGGGTGATATTAATCGGGTTCGACCAGTTCCCGTTGATCTTTTTAACGAAAAAAGCTGCGTCATAAAATTTCTGGGCAGTCATGAAGGCCATAGAATTCTCATCCCCAGCGAGTACTCCCTGAAAGTTGTTCAAACTGGTATTAAAACGTTTGCCCATATTTTCCTTGAAAATCGGGGATGGGTTTTTGATGGCGAGCTTAGCCCGGTTGCACGATTCAATCTGCTGGTTGGCATATTCGATGTCGGCAGGGCTTGGCTTAACAGCTGAGTTTATAAACGCATTGTACGATTCGATGGCTTTATCAAGCTGATTATCGATTCGGTAAGCGTTTCCAAGGTAGAGCAAGGCGTCAGCCGGCGCAAAAACCTCGTTATAGCTCCCTTCCTTATAATTTTCGGAGACATTGGTGGAGGCCTTCTCCAAATATGGGATGGCTTTTTCCTTTTGGCCGGGTATGTTCAGATAGCAAACCCCGATCCGGTAATTAATATTTGAGTTATCCTGAAAGCCTGCATTATATACTTTTTGGAAAGAAAACAAAGCTTCTGAATAATCTTCTTCCGCTAGAAAGAATTCCGCATCAAAAAAATCTTCCCTTACCAGGTCTTTTTGAGCGCTTACATAAAGAAACCCGCTAAGGATAAAGAATAAGAGAATGGATACACGTTTTTTCATAGTGCAGAGCTTTTGGTCAGTTACCAAATTTAGTAATTATCACGTTACAAATGAAAAATTATCATTTTTATTATTAAAGGGCCTTGCCCGATTTGTTCATCATAAGGGTTTTTTACCGCATCCGATTTGCTTTTTTAGGGCTGTCGCTGTAAAAAATCAGACGGCTCGCATTGTTGGTTTAGTGAGAACCGGCGTTGCAAAACACTCTTTATCAATCGGATAATGCCTAGCTAACAGGACTTGCACATAACTTTAGCGCCCTGATAACATTAAGACAAGAATACTGTTGAAAAATATTATTAATATTTGTATGTTTCTTCTCAAATCTTTTTCTTTCCCTTCGTTACAAGCCTACCCAAGTCAAAATCAAAGGCCTGAAGAATGCCTCCAGGGATTTTCATCTAAGCTTCTGTCTGTTCTTTCTTTTTCTTTCTGCGAAAAAGGATAATAAGGATGATGATAATACCGGTTAAGCCAATGGCTCCGAAACCAAACAATTTTCCCTTACCGGTGGGACGTTGAACGGAGGGTCCCTGTTCCGCCAACATCTCATTGCGGGCTTTGTCTTCCCCGGAGATAAGCAATTGGAGAATTGCATTCCAGACATCTTCCATGCTGTAGCCGAATTCAGCAGCATGTTCTGCCAGATATTTCATGAGATCCTCAATGCTTCTAATCCCTTCTTTCTCAAGATCAAGCTGATCGAGTAAGCGAGCTAAGCCCACACTTGCGAACTCCCTGAGATTGGCAATGAAGTCTTCCAGTTTTGCCCTGCCCAGCACCTTATCGATTAATTTGAAAACGTCCTCTTCGGAATAACCGTTTGCCGATGCATTATTTAACAGGTATTCAATCAAACCCGAAACGGAGGTGATACCCGTTTCCTTCAGGTCGATATTCTGAAGGAATTCTTTAAGCGCACCGTCTGAATTTTCGATTAGCTTACCGAGAAATTTATTCAGCGAGTTATCTGCAAGATATGTCGAAAATAACTTGTTGATTTCCGAGGCCGAAAGTTTTTTGTTTGTTGCCGACTCAGCAAGAAGGTAATCATAAAGATCAGCTGCGGATCGAAATTCCTTAACAGGAAGTTTTGTTGAGTTGAGGATTTTATTCAGTTCGCCGAGAGAACCCGATTGCAGTGCCGGAAGAATGTCTGCTAAACGGGTATCGGTGGCTTTGAGCAACAGCCGAATCATGTTCTCTTCCTTAACGACTCCTTCGGAAGCTTTTTTCAGAAGATAGGATATGAGCTCGGAGCGATCATCAATGCCGTTAGCCTTCAAGTCCAACTTTTCAAGGTACACCTTGGTTTCTGGATCTGCCAAACGGATGAGCTTTTTAAGAAGCAGCTCAAGGTCGGTTGCAGCCGTGTAATCCTCTAAAAGTTTGTAAACATCGCCTTTTGTGTAACCAAGTTGATCTGCATTATCAAGAAGATAGCGAATAAGTTCATCGAATGATTTTATTCCTTCCTTCTCCAAATCCAGGTTTTCAAGAGTTTTTTTCAGGTTTCCGTCTGAATAAAGAATCAGCCGGTCGACAACGTCTTCAAGGTCACCCGAATATGCGAGTTTTAACAATACGTTGTTGATATCGTCCTGTGTGAAGCCGTTTCTTTCTGCCTCGGATTTCAGGTAGTCGATAAACTCCTCCCTTGACCCAAAAGAATGCTCGTTAAGATTGGTCTTCTCAAGAAACGTCTTCAAATTGCCTGTTGCGAGCGCAGCCATTTTTTGACGCAGATCTTCGATTTCAGCGATTTGGTTATATGTGTATTTTTGCAGCAGACTGTCGACTTCTTCGCTGGTGTAACCTTTCAAATCTGCATTTGCATAGATATGCGAGATTAACTCTTCGGCCGTGTAAATGTTTTCCTTCTGAAGGTCGATACTTGTAAGGAAATCTTTCAGAGCTCCCTCTTCGGATAAGGCAATAAGTTTGCCCAGAACTTCCGATGCATCCCTGCTGACGGCCAGATTTGTCAAGGCACCAAGCACTTCAGCCTCCGTAAAAGCTTTACTGCTTGCATTGCGATACAGAGAAACGGCAAAATCCTGAGGGCTGCCGGGGGTGAGAGTCGACAAATCCAACCTTTTCAGATGCGATTTGAGTTCTCCCTCATCAGCCGAATGAATCAACTTGTTGATAAACAGATTTTGATCGTTACTGCCATTTGATCCAACAGTTGAAAGGGCTTTTACAACATCCTCACTGGTATAGTTGTTTACATTGGAGTTCCTGACCAGATAATCCACTGCCTGGTATGGGGTGTTGATAGCATTCGATTTGGTATCAAGTGCGGAAATGACGGTTTTCAGGTTTCCTTCCGAAGCGTTTTTCAGGTGTGCGAGAAACTCTTCAAGATCTTTTTTGCTAATCATCTCCGTATACAAGCGATCAACATCCTGGGCACTGTAACCGAGTTTCTCCGCATTATCGTAAAGGTATTTGAATAGCTCAGTTGTGTTGGTGATGCCTTCCTTTTGCAGATCCAGGTTTTGCAAAACCTCCTTTAAGCGGCCATCTGCACGGCTGGCCAAATCATTTGTCAGAGCGTTAATGTTGTCCTGGGCAGGTTCCTTCGCATCCTTTTCCAACTCCGGGTTATCATCATCTGAGACTTTAGCCGGTGCGGTCTGATTCGAATCCTTGCCATTGTTGTAGATAACGGTTGCGGTTTTCGTAACCCGATTGCCATCGGGATCAGTGAGACTAAACTCAATTTGGTTGGTACCGGGTTTGGGTCTGAATTCAAAGCTCTGATTGCGTCTGTCGACTTTTACCGTATCGATTTTTATCAATACGGAATCGAGATATTGCTTAACCACAATCACAGATCCCTTTTCAGCTTCATAATCGAGTTTTACTGTTTTCCCTTTTGAAACCGTAATGAGGGAATCTTTGAGTATGAGCAACTTGTTAAGTTCGTCCTGCGACAGTTTTGCCACTACGGGAATCAACTTAATCTGTTCGCTTAGCGTAATGCCCGAATGGGGTGTGTTCGGACTTACTTCGAGTGATTTGATCAATCGTTCAAACCGTTCGCTGTCGAAAACCATGGAGTATTTACCCGCAGGGACGCTGAAATTGAACTTGCCCTGCTCATTGGGGTGAACCATTGCCAGGGTATCGCCTGAGCTTTGGCTTATTACGTTTATTGCGATTTCCTTACCGTCGATTTTCTGTCCCGAATAATTCAAGATGCCGCTGATGTCATACCTTCTGGGGTGGTCGGCTGTATAAACCTTGTAGCGGTAGATATCGTGCCTGCCATAACCGGTTTCCTTATAAACCGGGAAATATGCGATCTCGCCATCCCTGACCGGGCAAAAGAAAATATCGTCATCGGTAGTGTTCACGGGATATCCCATATTCAGAGGGGAAGCCCAGGTGTTGTCGGATTTCAGGGCAGTCATGAAAACATCATACCCTCCCATGTTGTAATGTCCGTAGGAAGAATAGAAAAGTCTGCGGCCATTCTCGGTAATGAAAGGACATTCCTCGTTATATGCGGAATTGACCAACGGTCCAAGGTTTTCTGCAGGACCCCAGTCCCCGTTTTCCTGTTTTTTGGATTTATAGATATCCAAACCACCGAATCCACCCTTTCGGTTACTTGTGAAATAGAGGGTGTTGCCGTCTTTTGTGATGGAAGCGTGCGACTCCCAGTATTTTGTGTTGATGTTCTCGTTTAACTTTACCAGGGGAGTCCAGAGCCCGTTGACAAGCTTGGAACTGTATAGATTCCCAATAAAATCGTCGTTCCTGTAAACAAAAAGGGATGTGCCGTCATAGGAAAGCCCTGTGGGATAAACGTCCCCGTCAACGCCCAGTTCGGGGGTGATGTTCCTCGGGGGAGTCCATGCACCGTTTATGTTTTCGGTATAAAAAACGGCATCGTAGAACTGTAACTTGGAGATGAACACCATTTTTGTTTCGTCACCCGAAACGGCTGGGTTTTTGTCAGCAAAGCGGGTATTAACCTGGTTGGACAGCAATTCCACATCCATATCAATCGGCTTTTTCATGAGCTTTTCTGCAGCATCGCAGGCAGCCAGCTGTTCGAGTACCAATTGATCGTCGTAAATTTCGCTATCCATCTGCGACTGAAACTTCTTATACGATTCGCGGGCTTTATCCAGTTCATTGTTAACGCGATATGCGTTTCCCAGAAAAAAAAGCGCTTCGAGAGGAGCTCCCAATTCCTTGTAATTGCTTTCCTTATATTTTGTGTTGATATTTTTTGCCGCTTTTTCGAGGTAGAACAGCGATTTGTCCTTTTCGTAGGCATTATTCAGATAACACACACCGATTTTGTAGTAAATGTTATAATTGTCGGGATAGGTCCTGTGCATCCGCAGGTACAAGGGCAATGCCTCATCGAATTCCTCAAACAAATAGTAGGATTCGGCAGCAAGGAAGACCTGCTTCATATCCATGGTTTGCTGGCTAAATACCGGAAGCAGGAGGCTGAAATAGAAAAATATCAGGCTTATTGTTTTTTTCATAATTATTGATTCACTAGTCTTTACTCCAGGTTATTGAACCGGATGCTTTTTTTAAAAAAAGAGAGCAAAACCGCATATACAAATGTAAAAAAATATGTTATATGTTTTTGGTAATATTATGCACAGAACATTCTACCCTTGCATATTTTGACCTATCAGCAATCAATCATTGTCAAAACACGTTTTTTGTCGATTAAATATTCAAGCTTTAGGATGCTGTTTTTGATTCAAGCCGAAAAAACGCTCCTCCAGAAAATCGAAAAATCAACATTCAGTTTGTAATCCCTGGCATATTCAATATTCAGTTTTTCTTTGGTGTCCTGATCCGGGTCGCGAAGACCTGCGGAAGGATCAAATATTCCCTTTTTTAATAAAGGCAAGCCGGTAAGATCTGTGCCTCCGCAATACCCCACCCATGTTTTTGACGACGCTAAAACCTGTGCCGCCTTTCCGATGTTTTTCCGGTATCCCTTTATAAAGGGGAGCAGAAAAGGCCAGGTAATCATAAACATAAACGAAACCCCAATATCGAAAAGCCTTTTGCTGCGCCTGTTGCGGCCCTTATCGATGGAGTTGAAATTTATCATGTAAAGATCACCGGCGGTATTTATTGAGTTGCTTCCGATTATACTCAGGCTTTCCGGGGGCGCAATTTTATACTCTACCGGAGTTCCTGTCACATCGGCCATAATCCGGATAATTTCGCGGGATGCCATATCTTTTGCACAGAATACGATTTCGTCGATCTTGTGGATTTTAACGATTTCTGCGAGCTGACCGGTATTTCCCAGATACGCGTAATCATCAGATGCGAGAGGTGATACAAAACCGGCAATGTCGGGAACGATTTGTGTTTTGTGCAGCACATCGCTTACCCGCTGGGCCTCATCGCGAAACCCAACAATTATCATTCGCTTTTTCCGATTCAGGGCAAGCTCGTAATCGATGAAACCTGCCGAGTGCAATATGAGCCTGTGGAAGACCAAGGTTAAAAGACCCCATAAGGTACCCAGAAGAATCAGCGCCCTCGAAAACCGGTAGGCTTCGGGTAAAAGGGCATAAAGCACCAGGATTATTACAGTCCCGATGAGATGACCGCTTATTACCTTCCATAATTTCACGGGTTTCTCATATCCCCCTGAATAATAAATGGAAAGAAGCCAGATGAGAATATAGGAAGGAACCACAAACTGATAGAATGCCGGGGGATAATATTCCGACATATTGAACCTGAATTTTTCCCATAAGGGAACAAAAAACCAGAACCCGGCAAAAATAAGCAGAAAGTCTATCAGGGGTTGATAAACCCTTTTTACAAAGCGACGCAGAATGGCAAGGCCTGCCCGAAAATAAATTGCGAGGTTAATGAGTCTGGAAAAAGCCCGGGCATTCTTTTTCGAGAAGTGCTTCCGTGCGAAGATGAGCATGGCGTTGTAAAACACAATAACATAGTTGATGCTGCCTTTTTTTGTGCTTTCTCCCTTGTAGTGTATTATGGTGGTTTTGGGGAAATAGTAGTTTTTATAACCTTCTTTTATCATCCGGTAAGAAAGGTCGATGTCCTCCCCGTACATAAAGAAATCCTCATCGAGCAGACCTGTTTTCTTCAAGGCCTCTGTGCGCAGAAACATAAAAGCTCCCGAAAGAATTTCCACGGTATGCGTCTCATCCTGATCGAGGTACCCGAGGTGGTATTGTCCGAATATTTTCGATTTGGGAAAAATTCTCGCAAAACCGAAAATTTTGTAAAAGGCAACGGCGGGCGTTGGAAGAGCCCTTTTTGATTCGGGAAGGAATTTGCCTTTCCCGTCGATCATCTTCACCCCCAAGGCTCCGGCATCCGGGTGCTCATCCATAAAGGAGATGCACTTTTTGAAGGTGTCTTCCTCAATAACAGTGTCGGGGTTTAAAAGCAAACAATATTTTCCTTTTGCAATGCGCAGCGCCTGGTTGTTTGCCTTGCTAAAGCCCTCATTGTGCTTGTTTTCAATGAGCTTTACCCAGGGGAATTTCTCATGGATCATTGCGCAGGATCCGTCGACCGAGTTGTTGTCAACAACAAACACTTCCGCTTCAAACTGTCTGGATGCATTGGCAACTGCATGAAGGCACTGTTCCAGGAAATATTTGACGTTGTAGTTTACTATGACAACTGAAAGATCCATTCGATAGCTTAGTAAAAAACCTAAAAGTAAGTAAAATATTTCTTAGTAGTTCAATTTTGACGGATTACCCCGCCCTATAGGGAGCGGGCAGAAAAATCATCATGATCCCTTTAGGGATTTTTGATAAAAACAGGTTAGTTTTTCTAATTTGTCAAAGTGGAATTAGCTAATTTTCAAATACCTAATTGCCTCATTTTCAAATTATCTAATTTACTAATTTTCAAATTACTTCATTTTCAAATTACTTCATTTTCAAATTAACTAATTTTCAAATTGCCTCATTTTCAAATTATCTCCGACTTAAAGTCCTTCCGGCACAATGACCTGGTTGCGCAGCAGATCGTCGAAATCCTCCCTCTTGCGGATCAGGTAGTCTTTTCCCTCGTGAACCATTATTTCGGCAGGGCGGTAGCGGGAGTTATAGTTCGACGACATGGCAAAACAATAGGCTCCGGCGTTGCGGAACATAAGAATGTCGCCCTCGGAAACCTCTGTTAACTTGCGGTTCCAGCCAAAGGTATCGGTTTCGCAGATATAGCCCACCACAGTGTAAATGCGTGTTTTCCCTTCGGGTTTCGAAACATTGATAATATGGTGGTACGCGTCGTAGAACATGGGTCTTATAAGATGATTCAGACCGGTGTCCAATCCCGCGAAAACAGTGGCCGTTGTTTGCTTGATGACGTTAACCCTTGCCGCGAAATAGCCCGCTTCGCTAACCAGGTATTTTCCGGGCTCGAAAACCAGAGTGAGCTTTTTGCCGTAACTTTTGCAGAACTCGTTAAACTTCTGCGACAAGCTCTCCCCTAAGGATTCAATATCGGTCTCGTAATCATCGGGTTTGTAGGGAACTTTAAATCCGCTGCCAAAATCCACATATTCCAACTCCTTGAAGTTCATTGCAGAGTTAAACAGAATCTCGGCTCCCCGTAAAAAAACATCAACGTCGAGAATATCGGATCCGGTATGCATATGGATTCCCTCAACATGCATGTTGTTAGCCTCAATTACCCGCAAAACGTGAGGGAGCTGGTGAATGGAGATCCCGAATTTCGAATCGATATGCCCGGTGGAGATTTTGTTGTTTCCTCCCCCGAGAATGTGGGGGTTGATGCGTATGCAAACAGGTACTTTATTGCCGTATTTATGACCGAACTGCTCGAGGATGGAAATGTTGTCGATGTTGATCCTTACTCCACGTTCAACACCCATTTCAATTTCTTCGAGCGAAACACAGTTGGGAGTAAATGTAATGTCTTTAGGGTTAAAACCAGCCTGAAGCCCAAGCATCACTTCCTGTATGGAAACCGCGTCAAGTCCGGCGCCCAGCGTTTTTAATATCTTGAGGATGTTGATATTGGAAAGAGCCTTGCAAGCATAGTTGATTTTTACTTTGGAACTTTTAAAAGCCGATTTCATGCGGTTGAATTGCCGCTTGATAACCGCTGTTTCATAGATGTAAAGAGGAGAATCGTATTTTTTCACAAGATCCAGAACAGGAATCCCGTCGATCAGATAAACATTATCTTTCAATTCCATGGCAATGATGTCTTTTTTTTAATGTGCAAATATAACAGAATAAATGTGATACTGTAAGGGCATGGCGGGCTTAAGGCTTTCGGCCACCCAGAGTGGACTCGAAATCCAATCGGTTAACGAGCGAACGGCCCAGCGTTATCTCATCGGCAAATTCCAGATCGTCGCCAATGGCAAGCCCGCGGGCCAGTGTTGTGATATTTATGCCGCTCTCTTTGATTTTTCGGTAGATATAGAAGTTTGTCGTGTCGCCTTCCATGGTGGTTGGCAAGGCCAGAATGATTTCCTTTACCTTATGCTCCTTTACTTTTTTCTCGAGGGATTCGAGGTTCAGGTCGCCCGGACCAATGCCTTCCATTGGGGAGATGATACCCCCGAGAACATGATAAGCCCCACGAAACTGCTGCGTATTTTCGATCGACATAACATCCCTGATGTTTTCCACCACACAGATTACCTCGTGTTCTCTTTTGGGATTGGAGCAGATATGACAAACGTCGGAATCGGATAGATTGTGACAGATCTTGCACTCTCTGATTTCTTTTTTTAGCCGGATTACTGCATTTCCGAACGATTCTGAGACCTCTGCATCCTGCCGGAGAAGGTACAATACGAGCCTCAGCGCTGTTTTTGTGCCAATGCCGGGTAATTTGGCGAATTCATTCACGGCTTCTTCCAACAACTTCGAGGGAAAATTCAGCGACATACTTTAGTTTTAAATTCTTTGCAAAAATAGCCTCAAGCACGGGCATTCGCAATTTTTTTTATTATTCTTGCACAAATATATTTTATGAGTTCACTGGGTTTGTCTCTGATCATCGTTTTTTATTTTGTTCTTCTATTGATAATTGCCTGGATCACCGGTCGGAATGCCGATAATGCGGGCTTTTTCGTAGGTAACCGAAAATCGCCTTGGTACGTGGTTTCCTTTGGGATGATCGGTGCATCGCTCTCGGGTGTGACATTTATTTCGGTGCCCGGTTGGGTAGGGGAGAGCCACTTTTCTTATATGCAGATGGTATTGGGTTATCTGGTCGGCTATTTTGTGATAGCCACGGTCTTAATGCCCATGTATTACCGTTTGAACCTCACTTCGATCTATACCTATCTTGAAACTCGTTTTGGTCGCTTTTCCTATAAAACCGGGGCTTCCTTTTTTCTTCTCTCGCGAAGCATCGGGGCCTCATTCAGGTTATTCCTTGTGGCAAACGTGCTTCAGATTTCCATTTTTGAAGAAGCCGGTGTCCCTTTTTGGTTTACGGTTTTGGTTACCGTGTCGCTGATCTGGCTGTTTACTTTCAGGGGAGGAATAAAAACAATCATCTGGACCGATACCATTCAGACCTTTGCCATGCTTACCGCACTGATTTTTACAATTGTGCTGATCAGCAAAAGCATGGGACTGGATCTTGCCGGACTTATAAACACAGTTTCGGTAAGTGAATATAGCCGGATTTTTGTTTTCGACGATTGGAAAAGCCCGTACCATTTTGTGAAACAGTTTTTAGGGGGAGCATTTATTGCCATAGTAATGACCGGGCTCGACCAGGATCTGATGCAGAAAAACCTCAGTTGCAGAAACATCAGGGATGCTCAGAAAAATATGGTCTGGCTAAGCATTTCCCTTGTGCCGGTTAACCTTCTTTTTATGAGCCTTGGAGCACTGTTGTTTATTTATGCAGCTTTTGCCGGTATTCCTATTCCCGAAAATACGGATAACCTTTATCCCCTGATAGCAACCGGGGGATACCTTTCGGTAACAGTTGCGTTTTTCTTTATTATTGGACTTATTTCAGCAACCTACTCAAGCGCCGATTCTGCATTGACCTCCCTTACTACCTCATTTACAATCGATATTCTCGATGCGCAAAAGAAAGGCGATCTCCGTCTCAAGAAAACCAGAAACCGGGTTCATGTCGGGTTTACAATACTTTTGGGAGTCTTGATTCTTTTTTTCAGGCTTATTAACGACCAAAACGTAATCAAAGCCATTTTTACCATCGCGGGCTATACCTATGGACCTTTGCTGGGATTGTATTCTTTCGGACTTTTTACTAAACGTCAGCTCAGGGATAAGTTGGTTCCGTATGTGGCTATCGCTTCGCCCCTGATCTGTGTTGTTCTCAATTATTACTCGAAAGAACTCTTTTGGGGATACAAGTTTGGATTTGAGTTGCTTATTGTGAATGGTCTTATAACATTTCTGGGACTCTTATTGCTAAGTGCCGGAAGGATAGACAAAAAGTAACTTGCTATTTAACGTTTATAGCACAGACTATTTCGACAGGGAACTGAAGAATCTTTCCAAAAAGTATCCTTCACTAAAAAATGATTTTAAAGCCCTGATAGATTCATTTTATTTCTCTTCAACGCTTTTAAAGCGAATTACACCAAAGTCGTCGAAATAAACCGGATCGGATTCGGGGTTGTACAAATAGATCAACAATTCCTGATTTGCCAATTCGGCAGGGACAAAGAATTCTTTCACAATTTTTTCCCAACCGCTGGAGTCTCGCTCAACCATTTTGTAATCGTTATTATAGTATGCATTAGGTGAACTTGAAGCGATTATTGTTCCTTTGGCCACTTTGGTTGTTTTCCTCCAGACTGAGATCAGAAAGTTCTCCCCTTTTTTAAGGTCTTTAAGCTTTATTGTCATTCCGTAGGGGGAGTTTGCATCCAGCTTACATGACATTTTCCCGGCATACGCGAATTCCTGGCTTTGATTTCCTGCAAACTGAAAAAGCGAGCTGTCGGAATCACTCACAAACCACTGTTGGTCAGCGCTCACTGTTTCCGCGTCGCAGAAATACCTGTCAACCGCAGAACGGTCGGGCAGGTTGAAATTCCTTTCGCGATGCCTGAGGTCAAATATCAAAACACTGTTGTACTGCCCTGCAAGATTCCTGCAGTAACTTTGAAGATAGGTCTTGTAATAAAGTTGCTCAATTCCGTTTACGATTAAATATTTCGCTCCCTTATCGATGGACGATTGAATTCCGGCACTATCCTGGTTGTAAAAAATACGTTGACTTTTATTGAATTTGGCATCCGAATACTCTGTCCAGCCTTTCTGGTTCATTAAATAAAGTGAAACGTGACTTCCATCAGGGATAGAAATAACTGTATCGGTTGGCAAAACCCCTATTTGCCGCAGATAGGGAGTGATGGTATAGATATCTTTTTTCTCGGGATAGTCATTCATCCAGCCTTCATAGCGGGCATTGATTTGCTGGTGTGCATAAAAAATATTGGGGAGAAGCAACAGCAAAAAACCTAGTTTAAGATACAACGAAGAAAATACTTTTTGAAACTGCTTTTTTAAAGTGTCAAACGCACCGATAACAATAAGTATCGGTAAGATATACATATCAATTACATAATAATCATGATCTTTAAAAGTCCAGAACTGAAGCAAAACATAGACGATGGTTTGCATAAAGATAAGCGCTGCCCCAACGAGAATGATTTTGTTGTTTTTCCTGAAGAAAACAAGCATGAAAGTGGCGCAGGCCAAAAGAAAGATAAGCACAGAAAAGTGGAAATACTGGTCAAGCCATATCTTTCTGATGTTTTCAAGAACGCCGGCAATTCCTGCCCGGTCCAGATCCCAGATCGGGAAAATTGTGGTTGAAAAATAGGAGCAATCGTGGGCAACATTGTAATTATGAGCGTAAAATATCCAACTCCCGATAACCAGAAAAAGGGAAAGCACGGGCAAAATAAACCACAATGGTTTGGTGAAAAGTTTTGCAGAGTTATCAAATTTCACAATCCCGGAAACGTCCAGAATAAAAATGCCCGAAATGGCAAAAACGCTGAACAAAGCGGTTACTTTGAATGATGCCGCGAGGAGAAAAATAAGTATCGAGAGGAAAAACCATTTTTGCTCTTTTTCGAAGAGGAAACGGAAAAAAAAGTACCAACCGATAATCGAGAATGCCAAAGACGATGAATTCGACAGGTAATTGTTACCGTAATATACAAGGACTGGGGAGGTGAAGAACAAGAGACTCAAAGCGATTGCCCAAAAGGTATCTTTCAGAAGGTAGAGCAAGAGCTTAAAAAGAAAGAATAGTCCCAGGAAAAAAAGAAGGGTGTTGAAAATTCGGTAGAGATAGTCGTGATATCCAAAAGCCTTGTAAAGCATCGCAACGGTGTAATACAAAACCGGGACTTCGCTTGTGCAGCATTTGCCGCTGGTTCCGCCATCGGAGGTGAGGTTATGGGTTTCGGGTGTGAAGAAATTTCTCCCATCCTGATAATAATTCAATGCGATGGAAGCACAGTCTGATTGCCTCCATTTATGAACGGATTGGGGAAGCTTAAAAAAAATTTCGTGATAATTGTAGAAGATAGATATAACCGAAAGCACTATGATAAATAGTAATACGGAATAAATTTTTTTCATGCCTGATGAGAATAATTCCTGAAAAATTTGAATTAAAGATAGGCAAATTTATACATTACTACTTATCATAGCAGCCTCTTTGCTCGCTGGTCATCAATCTGAATGACTTACTCAACGCCTCCCTTATCCACCGAATAGATTTCTTCCATCATATTCTTGTACTTGTCAGTCAGAACTTTTCTCTTCAGCTTTAGGGTTGGGGACAATTCGCCCGTTTGGGGGGTCCACTCTTCCACAACCAGTCGGAAACGCTTGATCTGTTCGGTAAGGCCAATGTTTTTATTCATTTCATTGACTTCTTTCTGTATTCTGGCAATCGTCAGCGGATTGGAAATAAGGTCGGGATTGTCGCGGAATTTGATCCCATGAACGCCAGCCCAGTTATGAAGGAATTCATAGTTTGGAGAAATCAGGGCGCTGGCAAACTTCTCGTTTTCACCAATTACCATAAGGTTTTCAATGAAGAACGATTCTTTGAGTTTGTTCTCGATTACCTGAGGTGCAATGTATTTTCCGCTGCTGAGTTTAAATATCTCTTTTTTCCGGTCGGTGATCTTGAGGTATTTCCCATCCTCAAAAATCCCGATATCCCCTGTGTGAAACCATCCGTCCTTGTCGATTACTTCGGCTGTGAGTTCAGGAGCCTTGTAGTATCCCAGCATAAGGTTTGGCCCTTTGCATAGAATTTCGCCGTCTTCTGCTATTTTCACTTCAACATCTTCCATAACGGTACCTACGGTTCCGAATTTTATTTCGTTTTTTGTGAGGTTGTTCACTGAGATAACGGGGGATGTCTCGGTAAGACCATAACCCTCTAACACTTTCATATCGGCCGCCCAGAAAATTCTTGCAAGACGCGCTTGGAGTGCTGCCCCGCCCGAAACAATAATCTCGACATTATTACCCAGACCCTCCTTCCATTTGGAGAAGATAAGCTTACGGGCAATTTTGAGTCGCAGGTTATACCATGCACTTCTGTTTACGACGTCGAATTTAAGACCCAGATTCACAGCCCAGAAGAAAATCTGTTTTTTCAGGTAGGGGAGGTCCTTGCCCTTGCCGATAATCCTGTCGTAGACCCTTTCCAAAAGACGGGGCACACTGTTGAAAACATGAGGTTTTACGTCTTTCAGGTCCTGAACAATAGTCCCCATACTTTCAGCATAATAAATGCTTAATCCTTTATATTGGAAATGATAGTTCACCATCCGTTCATACACATGGCTTATGGGTAAAAACGACAATACCCGGTGGTTATGGTTCAGATGGTGCACTTTTGAAGTGGTTATGAAATTGCTGACAAGGTTTTTGTGGGAGAGCATAACACCTTTTGGGAAGCCTGTTGTTCCCGATGTATAGATCAGGGTTACCAAATCATCCGGAAGAATGGATGATTTTATTTCAATTAACTTTTCTTTGTATTCGGCCTCTTTCTTTTTGCCCAGCTCGAGTATTTCTTTCCAGCTTTTTGCCCCTTCAACGGCATCGAAAGTATATATTTCTTTAATTGAAGGCGCACCTTCTACAATGGGTTGGATTTTTGCGAAAAGCTGTTTGTCGGAAACAATAACCAACTTCGGCTGCGCATGGTTGAGGATATAATCATAATCCTCTTTGCTTATCGTGGGATAAATAGGGACATGAACAACTCCAGCCTGACTCAGCGCCATATCAATAATGTTCCACTCCGGCCGGTTGTTTGAAATGGTTGCAACCATATCGCCCTTTTGAAGACCCAGCGCAAGAATGCCGTAACTAACCCATTCCGATTGTTCGATATAATCTCTTGTTGACCATTTAACCCACTGGCCATTTTCTTTGCCAGCCAATGCATCATCTTTCTGAAGGTATAATTCATGGTATCTTCCAAGGAGATCAAATGTTCTTTTTACGTCCATATCGGTAGGTTTTAGTGTGGCCAAATATAATAATATTTCAATTCAAGAAATCGAATCCGAATTTTTAAACACTCGTAATCAGTGTATGAAAACTCGATAACAATCACAAAAACAGATTAATACATTGTTTTAAATTTTTACTGGAATTCGAATTGTTTTTTATTCAGCAAGGGAAAATACGCTTTTGTTTAATTGAAAGAGGTATTCGCTTTCAGCTTTTTTCAGAAAGTTGCCAGTGTCCAACCAAGTTAAAAAGTAAAAAAAAAGGAATTCAAAGTATATACTGGTGTGCGGCAAAATTTTATGTGAAGACGTACTGAACAATCCTAAATTTGTCTTGTTGAGTTGATACCTATATAAAAAGGTATTGTTCACCTTATAATAAAACCTGGATTATTGGTTTTGAATTTAAACTCATATTCTTTTATACCACATGAAACTTTTCTTTGCCTGCAATCTCGTTCTCTTCCTATCTGCTTCCCTATTGGCGCAGGATAAACCTGCCTATAAACTCTTTACTTCAAACGGAAAAGAAGTGAAATGGTCTAAGATGGCCAAAGACCTTACGGCTTCCGATATGGTTTTTTTTGGGGAGTTGCATAATAATGCCATTGCTCACTGGCTTCAGTACGAGCTTTTGGTTGAGCTTTACAATGCACATGACAGCTCACTCGCAATCGGTGCAGAGATGTTTGAATCGGATAATCAGCTTGCCTTGAATGAATATTTGCTTGGGAACATCGATGAGAAGCAACTCGAACAGGAAGCCCGTCTCTGGAAAAATTTTAATACCGATTACAAGCCATTGGTTGACTTTGCCAAAGAGAACAAAATTCCCTTTATTGCCACAAATATTCCCCGAAGGTATGCAAGTGCGGTATTCAAAGGTAACTTTACTGCTCTCGACACATTGGCAGCAGACGACCTGAGGTGGATAGCCCCTCTGCCCATCGAATTCGACATTAATCTCCCCGGATATCAAGAAATGCTGAAGATGGGAGAGGCCCACCCGGAGATGAAAATTGACGAGAAATATCCAAAGGCCCAGGCGATTAAAGATGCTACGATGGCCCATTTTATTTTTCAAAACAAAATCGAAAATGGCCTGTTCTACCACATCAATGGGTCGTTTCACTCAGACAATTTTGAAGGTATTGTGTGGTACATACAACGGGTTGATCCCGGATTGAAAATCAGAACCATTACCACTGTTGAGCAGGACGATATCACAAAGCCGGAAAAGGAATACCTGGGCAAAGCATCTTATTTGCTAGTGGTTCCGACTTCAATGACAAAGACCTATTAATTCTACTTTTACAGATTAGAAAGATCAGCGTTTTATTAAACACCTAAAGGAACAGAGATTTTCTGCCTGCTCCCTTTAGGGCGGGGTATACAGGCAGAAAATCATCGGAAGTGCCAATGTGTTAAAGTGGAATTAAGCTTTTTTCAGCTAATAAAATCCCTTGATTTATCCAGGGCCTTCTGCAGACCGGCCGGGTTTTTACCTCCTGCGGTAGCGAAGAAGGGTTGTCCTCCGCCTCCACCCTGAATTTCTTTGGATATTTCGCGGATAACAACCGAGGCATTCATTCCTTTTGTTTCAACCAGCTTGTTGGAGATCATTACAGCCAGGTTTGCCTTGCCTTCTATTTCGGAGCCTAACACGAGAAATAGATTATCCATATCCCCTTTTATCTGGAAAGCCAGATCGCGCAGTAGATTTGCTTTATCCACATTAACCATGATAGCCAGGAACCGGATATCTCCAATTTCCTGAATTTTTCCAACCAGCTCGTTTTTCAGGGACGATAATTTCTCGAGGGAGAAACTATCGAGTTGTTTGGTAAGGTTTTGGTTTTCAGCAACCAGTTTCTCGA
>CAMAZH010000005.1 GCA_945863035.1 Chitinophaga pinensis
TGTAATAATATTTTTTGTTCGGCTCAAGGCCTGTCAATTTAACTGTATGCCAGCGGTAGGGCTGACCGATCATTTCGCTGGATCCAAGCGTGGACGATGCCAGAGACAGATCATCTCCGTACTCGACTTTGGTACCAATGGCTGAAGTATCGTGCCAGCAAACTGTCATTGTGTTTTTTCCGGCTGCCTGCAGGTACGGTATCCTTGTCATAATTGCCGGTCCCGTATAATGGCCAAAACCGCCTAGCTCAGCCACCTCCTCAGGGTTAAGGGTCTGGTTCCAGATCGAGAGCTCAGAGCAATATATTGCTCCATCCTCACCGTCTTCATCGGCAAAGATCAATAATAAACTATCGAGTGCAAAACGGCCATCAACAACCTGGATATTTCCGTTATACAGGGGACTTCCGTCAAGATAATACGTGAACGAGGTTCCGTTTTTCACGGAGACAACAAGTCGATACCACTCATTTTGAACAACAGTAAATCCTGTATAACCAACTGCAGCAACTCCAATATTGCCGCCGGTGTTGATAAACAGATCACCATCGCTGTTATTGTTCATGCTTGTCTGAAAGAAAGAGTGCCAGACATCAATTGCAGGAACTTTGAAATCGAATTGCAGGGTATACTCGTTAACCAATGCTCCTCCTCCATTTGCCAGGATTCCATGCTTCATTTTGTAATAGCTGCCAGCCCCTATTAGTACTGCCCCATTTCCCTCTTCAGGTCCGGAGGCAACTGTGTGGGAACCAACGAGCGTCAGGTTATTTCCATAGCCTGATTGTGCTTCTGTCAGGTTTGACTCATTGTCAAATTTCCACCAACCGGCTCTTTCGGGAATTATTGCGTGTGTGTAGGCAGTAATGAAAAATAAACCAACAACAAAATACAAAGTCTTTTTAATTCGCATATCAACATCATTTTAGTTGGAGAAAACAGGGTATACCTAATAAAAGGAATTGCCTGAAAAGCCTTAAACAGTAATCATTTTTTCTATTCTACAATTACTAACAAAACAACGGTTATTCATTCACCGATGAAACGGGCTTTTCAGACAATCCTTTTAAAGGCACTTCTAATTGATTCTATTTTTTACTTAATCACAATCATTTTACGAACACTGGTTTCATTATTGCTGTTCATTTGGAAATAATAAACCCCATTAGCCAATTTGTCCGAGCGCAGCTCGAGATTATATTTCCCGGGGGATTTTACTCCCTCGCTGATAACCTGCACTTCATTTCCAGCCATATCCAGAACGCGGAAGCTAACATTTCCGGTTTTGCTAACCTGGTAAGGGAAGATGGTGCTGTTTGAGAATGGGTTGGGATAATTCTGATCCAGATCCGAAGTATTCCTGATTTCGCGCTTCAGAACCGAGGTAGTGATAGGTGTGGATGCGTCTCCCAATTTGGCAACCTGATCGGCTGTTAAGGCCATATCCCAGATGCCCAGTTCAGAGCAGTAAATGGCACCATCGTCACCATCGTCATCGGCAAACATAAGCAGAACATCGGAAAGTGCAAACCTTCCATCAATTGCCTGACCGGCAGACTCGAGCCATGGTTCCCCATTAATGAAAACCTTGAAGAAAACTCCGTTCTTCACTGAAAGGATCATTCGGTACCACCCCCCTGCTAAAACAGGATTGGTAGAATATCCGGTTGTGGCAGTGCCAATAAAATTAGCTGAGGAATTGGTAAACAAGTCGGCATCGTCAGAGTTATCGGTTGTGGTTTGGATAAAGGCGTGCCAGATATCAACCTCAGGGACACTGAAATCGATCTGCAGGGCATAATCGTTTACCATCACTCCGTCACCGTTGCCTGATATTCCATGGAACATCTTCAGATAACTCCCAACCGACAAACTTGTTGCTCCATTTCCAACTTCAGGTCCTGAAACGGCAACCTGAGCGCCCATAATTTCAAGATCCGACCCGATTTCGGCTTTCAGCAGATCAGAGGAGTCATCGAACTTCCACAGTCCAACACGGGTAGGGATAGTGCCTACAGGATCCCCTCCTAATTCCATCACTTCGTTATCGGTAAGAGCTACTTCCCAAATGCTTAATTCAGAGCAAATAATTGTACCATCGTCACCATCATCATCGGCGAAGATCAGCAGAATATCATCGAGAGCGAATCTCCCGTCTTTATCTTGGCCAACACCGTCCACCCAAAGGTATCCGTTAACATAAATCTTGAAGAATGAACCATTTTTCACAGAAACCACTAGTCTGTTCCATGTATTTGCAGTAATAGAACTTGTTGAATACCCTACAGTAGCATTTCCAATGGTATAATCGCTACTCTTGGTAAACAACTCGGCATCTGAGGCATTTGCAGCATCTGTTTGGAAGAATGCATGCCATTTACCTGTTTCCGGAACCATAAAATCCATTTGAATGGAATACTCATTGACGAGTAAATCTTCCCCATTCAGGGCAATTTCGTGGTTTACTTTGAAATAACTGTTCAAATCAATTTTCACAGCTTTGTTATCTGCTGAAGGGCCCGCAACCGATTCCTGGGTTCCAACCAATTCAAGGGGCAAACCGATTTCAGCTTTCAAGAGATCGGCGGTGTCATCGAATTTCCACATACCCATTTTTGTCCTTACTCTTGCGCGGTTGCCTTCGGCATCGCCAAGCTGATTGACCTGATCCTCATCAAAAGCCACATCCCAAATACCAATTTCAGAACAGGTAATAAGATTGTCTTCCTCGTCATTGTCGGCGAACATAAGAAGGGCTTCGCCCAGTGCAAAGCGACTATCAATTGCCTGAATCGCTCCCTCGAGCCAGAGCTCCCCGTTCATGTAGATTCTGTAAAACTCCGCGTTTTTAACCGTAACAACCATTCTGTACCAGGTTTCGGCCGAAATTCCTTTAGAAGTATAACCGGTAGCCTGGGTTCCCAATGAATTGCTGCTAGAGTTTGTAAAAAGGTCAGCGTCATCAGCGTTTGTCATTTCTGTCTGAAAGAAAGCATGCCACACGCCAACTTCGGGCACCGAGAAATCAATCTGCAGGGTGTATTCATTTACAAGTGTCCCGCCACCATTACCATACAGTCCATGGGTCATTTTCAAATAACTGCCAACTCCAATTAAGGTGGCACCGTTTCCGGCCAGCGGGCCACTGGCGGATTCCTGAGTTCCAACCAGTTCCAGATCGGATCCAATTTCAGCTTTCGTCAGATAGGATGCCTCGTCAAACTTCCACCAGCCTGCCCTCTCAGGAAGCTGCGCGTTTACGGAAAAAACCGCAAACAGGAACAAAGCGATTACAAGTGTCAATTTTGTTTTCATAATGCAATTGTTTTAGTTAAGGATTTAAATCAATTAATAATAGGTATTTGAATTCTGTACACATCTTCATTTAAGTATCCACATCAGCTCGTTAACATCATCGTTTCCCGAGAACTGCCGGTTAATTGCCTCTTCGACCCGGTTTCTGTTAAACGACAACTCCTTTGCCGGGTACATCCACCTCCGGGGCATCTGGTCCCTTACCGGATTAAGGTTTGTCAGCTCATTTACAGGTAATTCAGGAATGCCGGTTCGTCGGCATTCATAGAAGGAATTCCATCCATCCTGCATGAAACCCATAAAATACCGTTGCTGAAAAATTTTCCTTAATTGCTCTTCACCGGAACCCTCAAAAGCCACCTGAGATCCCTCAAGGTAACTTTCGATGACTGCGGGGGAAATCTTCATTCCATGATTGAATTGCGGGTCATCGGGCGTGTTTTCAGCCGTGAAGAGCATGGCGGATCGAATCCCCTCTTCATAAAAAGACTTCGCATCGCCGTTGGTCCATCCCCGTGCAATTCCCTCTGCAATAATAAAGCACTGTTCCGCATAGCTGAGAAGGAATGTCGGCTCGCCTTCCTCGAGCTCGAAATACCTCTTGTTTATTCCACTGATTTCCTTATCGGAATATCTTGCGCTGATCAGGGTAAAATCGTCCGATGGGTCGACTCCCTCGTATGCATTCCAATCTGTCGGCATAGCACCTTCGGCCAGTCTGGCTTCTGAGGGTTCCGCATAATAAAACAAGCGGTAATCCCCGAACTCTTTCATCCTGTCGACAATGGTGGTGCTCATGATAGGGTATTTCCTGAAACTGCTGTTGAAAAACGGATAATGTTCGTTTTCCAGACTGGAGTAGGAAAGTTGAAAATTGTCGTCATTCGACTCCATGAGCATATTTTGTGTAACGATATCGTTGAACCTTGAAATAACTTTCAGATCTGTGTCGGATGTTTTCTTCCACAAATGCGTAAGGACTTTCAAGGATAGGTTGTTCACGGCTTTTTGCCATTTCAGGACACTTCCGTTAAAAATTGGGTCACCCGGGAAATCCCTTCCCAAAGCAAACAAACGGTTTGCCTCGTCCAATTCGTTTAAAATCCCAATGAACACTTCTTTCTGAGTGTCGTACCGGGGATTAAAAATCCCTTCCTCGCCTTTGATGGCCTGTGAATAAGGAATATCGCCAACACTAAGCGTAAGGTTGAGAAATGTATACGCCCGGATAAACAGGCCCAAAGCGCGGTAAGAATCTTCATAAACCGAACCTTCCGACGCCCTTACCATTTTATCAACGTTGGTTAGCTTGATAAGGGAGCTGAAATCGGTTCTCTCGATTTTGTTATATTGGTAGCTTGTTGCTCCCTCCATATAAGAGATATACTTGGAAAGCATGTCCTTATAAAGAAAATCCTTTCCTATCCGGGGATAACTGACTGTTTGCAAAACAAGATGCGTAGCCAGCAATTGGGAATTGGCGCTTGCTGTTTTGTCGGGATCGGTATTAAACTCTTCGAATTTTGAGCAAGAGGCCACAATCGTTAAAAATGTAATTGCCAGGGGAATATATCCAAGGTTCTTCATATCTGGCATTTTAAAAGTTGAACTTCAGGTTTATTCCGGCATATCGAATAGAGGGAGAGACCAAATCAAAGGTCTGTCCATAATCCGGATCGGCAAACTTGTATTCCTTTCCCCAGTAAAGAAGGTTTTGCCCGATGAGAGAGACCAGAACATCCTTCATCCTGAGCCTGCGCCCAAACGACTCGGGAAGCTGGTATGTAACAGCTACCTCCCTCAACTTAAAAAAGGTTTCATCGAGGATATCCTGACTTGCATAGCTCCATGCTCCCAAGGCATAGTGACTGCGCATATAACTTTCGTATGAGACCTGCACATCATTTTCGGCAAAAACCCGGGTATCGGAAGCAACTCTTCCATAGGTGTCGTAAGCAACAGAACCGGAAACGACCTGAACGCCCGGACCAATGTAATTGGTTACCCCATTAACAACCTCATCGTAACGCCATTGGTTATCTGTGCCGATATGAGCACCCGAGTTCCAAAGCAGCGCGTCAAGGCGTGAGAACGACACTCCCCCCATCCTTCCATCGATTGAAAAAGAAAAGGAGTAATTTTTATATTGGAGATTGGAATTAAATCCAATTATCCAGTCAGGATTCGAATATCCCGCTACAGAAAAAAAATTCGACCGCACCGGGTAGCCATTGCTGTTTATGATGTTGCCCTGAGTGTCTCGCTCCCAGTCCTTAACAGTGTAGGCATCCACCCTTGATCCTTTGCTTACCCAGAGTTCGTCGGGCGAATACTGTTCATCAAGTTTGCTGTAATAGGCAATATCCCGTGACCAGTTAAGGTTGGTACTCCATTTCCAGTTTTCGCTTTCAAGAGGAGTGAGTCCGAGAACAATTTCAACTCCTTTCTTCAGTCTTTCTTCGCTTGTGTTGACATACTTATTTACAAATCCGGTCGCATCGCTGACCGATGCCAGAGCCAGATAGTCGTAGACACGTTTACGGTAAACGGTAAAATCGAACCTCAACCGGTTTTCGAGGAATATTCCGGCAGTTCCGAATTCATAGGTCTGCGATGTTTGGGGCCTGACATCGTTGCCTCGCAGGCTAAAAGGATAATAGGCCGAGCCCAGTCCTCCCCATACCTCATTATTGACAATATAATTATTGCTGATATCATAAATTCCCGCAGGTGTTTTCGACATAGCCCAGGAAGATCTGAGTTTCCACATTTCAAGCCAGGAAACGGACGGAAGAAACTCCGAAACGATGAGGCTGCCGGCCAATGAAGGGTAAAAATATGAGCGTGTGTCTTTCGGCAAGGTGGAGCTCCAGTCGTTTCGTCCGGTAATATCGACAAATGCATAATTTTTCCAGGAAAGGGAGGCTCTGCCATAGATGCTGTTGACCTGATTCCGTCGTATGGAGTTATCCCACCCGATGGGATCTATCGAAGCTTTTAAAGAATAAAAGCCCGGGATAGACAAACCTCCACGGGTAAAAGCGTTAAAGTTGTCATCGCTCGAATAAAAAACAGTCGCACCCAATAGGCCTTCAACCCGAAAATCCCCGTAACTTTTGTCCAGGGATAATAAAAGGTCGTTGTTCAGACTAAAACCGGAATACTTCTCGATCCCGAAATAACCGTATTTGCTCCAGGCATTCCTTGCGCTTACCGGATTTTGGGAGGTGAAGCGATCAATGTACGAATCCATGCCGGTTCGGAGAGATACTTTTAGCCAGGGGCTCAACAAATAGGAAGCAGAAAGGAAGCCGGTAAGTATGTCACGATCGGATTTCCTCAGGACTTCACTTGCAATAAAATAGGGATTATCGTACCATTCGTTATTAAACCAGTTCTGTGTCTCATCCTTCAAAAGCCAGTAATTGGAATAGTCTCTCACATCCCATTCCGTTCCGAGCCATCCGATAAGGTTATACAAAAAACCGCCGGAATATTGGTTTCCATGAACATTTGGGGACACTTGTTTGGAGTAGGTAATTTTTGATTCCAGAACCAGCTTGTTCACCTCAATATCGCCGCCGAGGGAGTAACTGATTTTATCGTATTTCTGATTTGGGAATTGTCCCTTGTTGTGCACGTGCGAAACAGAGGATCTAAGACTGCCATGTTCGCTCTGATTAAGTATGCTGATATTGTTGTTGGTAATAAGTCCCAATTCCCTGAAGTTCCTCAGGTTATTTCTCCCTTTTGAAACAAGTGGGGTATTTTCTTTCCAGATCATTTCAACAGGGTCCCAGAGTGTAGCTGAACGGCCTATGTCGAGTTTGTCTCCCCACACGTAATCGTTACCATATTTCCCGTTAAAGCCGGAGGAATAAGAGGTTTGGATTTCGGGGCTGGTAACGAAACCTAGATTCAGCATAGTTGAGGAATTAACTGAAACCGAAAGCCCATTCTCACGCTCCCCTCCCCGGGTTGTGATCATTATGGCTCCGTTTGCTCCCCTGTATCCATAGAGCGCCGAGGCAGAAGCACCTTTCAGGACGTCTATACTTTTGATGTCGTCGGGAGAAATATCATTTATTGTAATGTTAATCGAAGGCAATCCATCCAAAACGATAAGTGGATTCTCGCCTCTGAGATTAATAATGGGCTTTGTGCCAAAGTTGCTGCTGTTTCTGACCAACAACCCGGATATCTTTCCGGTTAATGAGGTAGTGGGATCCACCACTTTTACAGTTTGAATCGATTCGCCATATATTTTCTGAACCGAATAGCCCAAGGCCTTCTCTTTTCTTTTTATCCCAAGGGCGGTAACAACAACGCTCTCCAGCTGCGTTGCCAGTTCGTGCATTTCAACATTGAGGGAGGATCTGTGCCCGGCTGAAAGCTCAAGGGGTTCGTAGCCCAGGTATGAGAACACAAGGATATCATCAGGGGACGGCACTTCGATCGAGTAAAGCCCTTCGTTTGTTGAGACAGCTCCCACAGAACTGCCTTTTACCTGTATTGTTAACCCAGCCAGAGGTAATCGGGTTAACTCATCAATCACCCTTCCCGAGATTTTTTTTGGCTTTCCGGAGTCGGATTCGTTTTTGGCAGGACTCAGGATAATCTGATGGTTCACTGTAATGCAATTCACCTTTACCTCCCTGAACAAACTGTCGAGGATATCAATTATAGCAGTATTAACAAATACTGCATCGACTTTTCTGTTTACATCCACAAATTCTTCGTTTAGGATGAAGGTATACTCACTCTTTTTTTCAATCTCGTTCAAAACATCATTTAAGGGAACATCCGAAAGGTTCAGGCTGATCCGGTCAGACTGTGCATTTAGGCCAACCGGAATAACAATCAATCCCAGAAAGAAATAAAAAAGAAAAGACAATTTCATTTTTAACATATTTGAGCCTAAATCTTCACCAATAATTATAAATTCTTATGATCTCTACCCTTTTGAATTTGAGTTTGGTATTCGTATCAGACCTCGCTTGAAAAAATTATAATTTTTCTTCTTGAAAATGTACTGTCGGGCAATAGCTCCGGGTAAACCTCCCGATAGTCTATTGGTGATGACATTTTCAATAATCTTAATAATTCATTCAAGGGTTCGTTCTCAAAAGTTGCTCTGAATCGGTAACTCTTAATCTTATCCCCCTGTATTTCAATGTCAACATTATACTGAAGACTAATTTTTCTCGCAACTTCGGTGATTAAATCATTGCGGAAGACGAGTTTCCCGTCCTTCCATGCGATATGTTTGTATATATCTTCAGTTTGGATAGTGGAATTTCCGCTTTGAGCATTGAAGGTTAAATGTTGGTTAGGAAGCAAAATCGAGACAGCACCTTTTTTCCCGGCCGGGTTTAAGTTTAGCACGGCAACTTTGCCTTCGGCAAGCGTTACGCTGGATATCGCGGAATTCTGATACGCCATTACATTGAATCGGGTACCGGTTGCTTTAACAGAAAACCCGGAAGTGTTTACCACAAAAGGGCTGTCCGGGTCGGAATGCACTTCGAAATAGGCTTCTCCTGTAAGGTAAACACTTCTTTCATTTATGCTGAATTTATCTGGGTACTTCAAACTGCTACCTGCGTTTAGCCAGACTTTGGAGCCGTCGGGCAATACCATTGTGGAAATTGAGCCGAAAGCTGCCTCCACTTGCTTGTAGACAAAGTCCGAACCGTTGGTTTTTTTTCCTTTTTCGATTGAGACGTATAACACTGAAATAAGCAAAGGTATAAAGAGGATGGCTGCGGCTTTTTGCCAAAAGCCCCAAAATGAGATTCTGCTTTTTTCTGATTCAATGCGCTTCATAACCTTCTCCAATGCTTTTTCGGTTGAAACAGGAAAGGCTTCCGAAGCCTCCCAAACCCGCTTCATCTCTTTAAAATATTTCTGGTTATCAATCGATTCAGCAAGCCATGAAGTAAGTACTGTCATTTCCTCATCAGAGGAATTCCCTCCCAGATAATTTACAATTACCGTATTTATCCCAATATGATCTTTCTTTCCCATAGTTTTATCCTGATGTTATAAAGACGGTTCATATCGGATGCCCCACATCCAAAAACCGAACTTTATTAAAAATAGTGTGAGCTTTAAGTGCCTAAAGTGCCTAGAGTGCCTAAAGTGCCTAGAGTGCCTAGAATGCCTAGAGTGCCTAGAGTGCCTAGAGTACTTGGAGTACTTGGAGTACTTTAGTACACCCTAAGTACTTTGCGCACTCCAGGCACTTAAAAAGTACTTTAGGCACTCCAAGTACTCCAGACACTTAAAAAGTACTTTAGGCACTCTAGACACTCCAAGTACTCTAGGCACTTTAATTCAGTAAGTTTTGCAGGATCAGGAAAAACCACAGAACCAGATAATCCTTAAGCTCATCGCGCAAGTATGCCAATGCCTTGCTGATTCGCACCTCAACGGTCCTGACCGAGACCCCTAGCTTCTTTGCTATTTCATTATGATTCAGGAACTCAAACCGGCTCATTCGAAATACCTCGGCATATTGAACCGGGATATTGCCCAAGGCTGTATTAAGACTCGATTCCAGTTCAGAATGCAATACAAAATTCTCTGTTTCGTTATCCGACAATACAGGGTTCTCCAGCACTGAGGAGGCATATTTGTGTTTTATATTCGTGTGTCTGAGCCAATCGATGCTTCGGTTCTGGACCGATTTCAGAAGGTATGACTTGATTGAACTTTGAATGAGCAGGTTGCTGCGGTTTTCCCATAACTTCACGAAGACATCCTGAACCAATTCTTCAGATGCATCCGGATTTTTTGTGAATCTGAAGGAAAAGCGAACAAAATCGGAATAATAATTTGTAAAGATTACAGAGAATGCCGACTTGTCGCTTTTTTTGAGCTTCTCAACCAATATCTTCTCATATGAAGCCAGTAGAACAGACATAATTTTTCACAAAGCCTTTTTGCGAATATATTTCTTTTTTTAATGATAATTGCTACTTTATGTTTTTGGGCATTTCGTATGATTTGTTCTAATTTCATGGGATGCTACGAACATAAAAACAAAACGAACCTTTGTTGTGGAAACTTCTCAAATCGAACAAATCATAAAAACCCCTTAACAACTGAAATACTCATTTCGTATATTTGATCCCTCTAAAAAAATATTATGCAGGAATTTTCAAAACTCATTGCCGCGAAACTGAAACTGGGCGAAAAAGAAGTTTCAAACCTGATCAGCCTCCTTGAACAGGGTGCAACCATTCCATTCATTAGCCGCTACCGCAAAGAGATGACGGGCAGTATGGATGAGGTACAGGTTGGCGATGTTAAGGATGAGCTTACCCGCTTGAAGGATCTCGACAAGAGAAGGGAAGCCATTCTGAAATCCATTGAAGAGCAGGACAAGCTCACACCTGACTTAAAAGCAAGGATTGAGGCCTGTTTGAATATGACGGATCTGGAAGATATTTACCTACCCTACAAACCCAAAAAGAAAACCCGCGCCAGCATTGCCCGGGAAAAGGGTCTTGAGCCATTGGCTGCCATCATGATGAAGCAGAAAGAGATGGATATCCATGGCAAGGCGGCAGGATTCATTACGGATGAGGTTCCTGATGTTGAAGCCGCATTGCAGGGTGCCCGCGACATAATTGCCGAATGGGTAAGCGAAAATCCGAAAGCCAGAAATATCGTGCGGTTTCATTTCGACAAATCCGCCCTGATCAGCTCAAGGATTGTAAAAGGCAAAGAGGAAGAAGGGGTTAAGTTCACCGACTACTTTGCATTTTCGGAGCCTCTGAAAAGATGTCCCTCCCATCGCATACTGGCGGTTCTCAGGGGAGTTTCGGAAGGATTCCTCAAGCTTTCGATCGAACCGGAGGAAGAACCGGCTCTCGAAGCGCTCAATGGAATGTTTTTACAGGGCTATTACGATGTTTCCCAGCAGGTTGAATTGGCCGTTAAGGATTCTTACAAGCGCTTGCTTGCCCCATCCATCGAAAATGAGTTCAAGGCTTTATACAAGGAGAAAGCGGATATTGAGGCCATCCGGGTCTTTGCCGAAAACCTTCGCCAACTGATGCTATCCTCTCCCCTGGGACAAAAAGCCGTGATGGGAATCGATCCTGGTTATCGGACGGGTTGCAAAGTTGTGTGTATGGATAAGCAGGGTAACCTTTTGCATAATGCCACAATTTATCCACATCCCCCGCAGGATGACAAGGGTGGGAGCATGAAAAAAATAGATACACTTGTGGAACAGTATAAGATTGATGCTATTGCTATCGGGAATGGAACGGCTTCCCGTGAAACAGAGCATTTTATAAAAAAGATTCGTTTTAACCGCGACATTCAGGTCTTTGTAGTTTCGGAAGCCGGAGCCTCCATCTATTCGGCCTCGAAAGTAGCCCGCGACGAGTTTCCCGATTACGATGTTACTGTGCGCGGGGCTGTTTCCATTGGGCGCAGGTTAATGGACCCTCTGGCCGAACTCGTGAAAATCGATCCTAAATCGATCGGTGTTGGACAATACCAGCACGATGTTGATCAGGGCAAACTTAAAGACAGCCTCGATCAGGTTGTTGAAAGCTGTGTTAATCTCGTGGGAGTGGATGTGAACACGGCCAGCAAACACCTTCTCACCTACGTTTCAGGTTTGGGTCCGGTTCTGGCTCAGAACATAGTCGACTACCGTAAGGAAAACGGGGCCTTCCGAAGCCGGAAAATGCTGATGAAAGTGCCCCGGATGGGAGAAAAAGCATTCGAACAGGCTGCCGGGTTTCTCAGAATCAATCAGGCAGAGAATCCCCTGGACAACTCGGCCGTGCACCCCGAAAGTTACCACATTGTTGAACAGATGGCCAGGGATGCCGGAAGCAGCGTTTCGGAACTTATTGCCAAACCGGAGCTAAGGAGCAAAATTGAAATCAAAAAATACATCACCGAAAAAGTCGGGATCCCGACCCTTAAAGATATCATCGACGAGTTGGCCAAGCCGGGAAGAGACCCACGCTCGAAAATCGAGGTTTTCGAGTTTGCTCCGGACGTTTTTACAATCAACGACCTCAAACCCGGAATGGTTCTGCCGGGGATAGTAACCAACATTACAAATTTTGGAGCTTTCGTGGATGTAGGCGTCAAACAGGACGGGCTTGTGCATATTTCCCAGATCGCCAACCGCTTCGTGAAAGACCCCAACGAAGTCGTGAAACTGCATCAGCACGTTAAGGTTAAGGTTCTTGAAGTTGATGCAGCCCGCAAAAGGATTCAACTGAGCATGAAAGATTAGGGAACGGGAGAACCTACCGGTAGTCCGGAAACTTTTCCTGTATCCTTTCCCTAATCCCGACAAATATTGTCTACATTTGTGCTCGCTAAAAAAAGAGTCACTCAGGTATTGATTTTAAGACACATGATAGAGCACAGGTGAACTTAACACCCGATGCATTGTTCTAGTTTAACTAAAATTTAACCGGATGGGATCAGAAGAAAAAATAACCACTCTTAACGGACATCTCTATTTTCAGGTTTTTATTTCCGGAGCAAACAAAATTCTGGAAAACCAAAAATTACTCAATAAAATCAATGTTTTCCCGGTACCCGATGCTGACACGGGAACCAATCTGGCATCCACGCTTCGGGCAGTTATCGATAACGCCCGTCCCTCAGACTCATACACTCTTACAGCAAATTCTATAGCTGTGGCGGCTTTGAACGGTGCCAGAGGAAATTCGGGTGTTATCTTCGCCCAATTTCTTTATGGGATGAGTATTGAAGCAGGCGAGGCAAGGCACATCAGCATCGACGATTTCGTCGACAGCATCAAGCGTTCAGTCAGCTATATTTACAGTGCCATTGCCGATCCGGTTGAAGGCACCATGCTTACTGTTATCAGGGAATGGGCTGATTTTATCTATGCTCAGAAAGGAATAATCGACGATTTCAGAAAACTCTTCAAATCCTCCTACGAAATTGCTCTCAAATCACTTGCAGAGACAACTCTTAAGTTAAAAGCCCTTGCCCTTGCCAATGTTGTGGATGCCGGAGCCAAAGGCTTTGTTCTTTTTCTGGAAGGGATTATCGAGGGCTTTCGCAAAACGCTCCTTCACGAGGAAATTATTGCCCGCTACGATGAAATAGATCAGTCTGCCTTAGGAAATATCAAGCATGAGGAATTCAATTTCCGCTTTTGCACCGAAGCCATGATTCATGGCCAGGATATCGATCACAAGAAAGTTAAATCCCTGATTTCGGGGATGGGCGATTCACTTGTGATTGCCGGCTCCGAAAAAATGGTGCGCCTCCACATCCACACCGACCATCCGCACATTCTCTTTGAAAAGCTTCGTGAATTTGGCAAGATTCATTATCAGAAAGCCGATGATATGAAGAAACAGCAGGAAGCCATGTATTCGCGCAAATGGAAAATTGCCCTGGTTACAGATTCCACCAGCGATTTGTCGGCCGAACTCATGGAACAGTATCAGGTTCACATGATTCCCCTGAATGTACATTTCGGCGAGAGTCAGTACCTCGACAAAATTACCCTTCAGCCCGATCAGTTTTACGATTTGGTAAATAGGGAGAAGAATTACCCTTCCACAAGCCAGCCGAACGAAACAAGCTTCCTGAATGTATACTCGCATCTTGCAAGTCATTACGACTCGGTAATATCGGTTCATGTCTCCGAAAAATTCAGCGGCACCTTTAGAAATGCCCGGAATGCGGCCGAAAGAATAAGCAAAGAGCTTGGCAAACCCATTTCGGTTATCGACTCCCAAAACGTTTCCGGCTCCCTTGGCCTTCTTACACTGAGAATTGCCCAGGCTATAGAAAGCGGAATGAAGCATGAGGAGATCGTTGCCCAATCGGAAGAATGGAAAAAAAACACCAAGATTTACGTGAGCGTTAAAACCCTCAAGTACATGATTCGCGGGGGCAGGGTTAGCAAAACTAAAGGATTTGTGGCAGGTCTTTTAAATATTCTTCCCATAATATCTATTAACGAGGAGGGAAAATCGGAGCTTTTCGACAAGGCTTTCAGCCAGAAAAGCAATATGAAAAAGGTGATGAACCATGCCCGGGAGTTCCTTAACGGCCGTAAGGTTCACGATTACATTGTTACGCACGCCGAAGATGAAGAAAATGCTTCCTGGTTTGTGAGAGAAATGGAGGAGCTAACAGGTTTAAAACCTGTTTCTGTTGTCAGCATCTCTCCTGTTGTGGGCGTAAACGCTGGAAAAGGCACGGTTGCTCTGGCTGTTATGGCAGAATAATTCAAGTATCAATGATTCAAATATTTTCTATTGCCGCCATTACCATTTTCTCCTATATGGTAATTGTTTATCTCATTGCCCAGTACCTAAACGACAACTCGATTGTTGATACAGCTTGGGGAATGGGATTCGTGATAACTACCCTGGTATTGATTTTCAGCTCGGAAACAATTCTCCCGCCAATGCTCATCATGAGCCTTCTTGTGCTTTTGTGGGGCATACGTCTGAGCTTTTACATCTACATGCGCAACCTTGGCAAACCCGAGGATTTCAGATATGCCAACTGGAGGAAGGAATGGGGAAAAGGTCAGCCCTGGAAAGCGTTTTACAAAGTTTTTATGCTGCAGGGGGCAATCATGTGGATTGTTGCTCTCCCGATTCAGCTGGTTTTTACAGGACAATCAGGCTCGGTGGGGATTGTTGGAATCATTGGTGTTTTCGTGTTTCTTTTCGGTTTGCTTTTCGAGGGAATTGCCGATAAGCAGATGAAGGTATTCAAATCCCAGCCGGCCAACAAAGGCAAGATCATCACCACGGGTCTGTGGAAATATAGCCGACATCCGAATTATTTCGGCGAAGCCCTTTTGTGGTGGGGGATTGGGCTTTTTTCGTTTTCGGTATCGGGATTTTGGTACAGCTTTATTGGCCCGCTTGTTATAACCCTGTTGCTTCGATATGTGTCAGGCGTACCCATGCTGGAAGAAAAATACAAGGATCGCAAGGATTTCCAAGTGTATGCTTCCAAGACTTCAATTTTCTTTCCTTTTCCTTGTAAGAAAAGAGACTAACGGGCAAGACACTATTCTAAATGGACAAATTAGTTTCGAAAAATCAGAAATCCTGACCTATCCGGCTTTTTGAAACAAAAATTCCTTACGTTTGTTATTCCGTGTATATTTCATAAACAGTCTTGTGTATTTGAATCCTTTCACCTAGATAAATCGACTCCCATGAAAAACCGATTTTATAACAATGTATTAATTATGTCGTTGGCAGCAGCAATGATTCTTCCTGCTGCAGGATGTAAAAACAAAAAACAAATTATGGCTCCCGTTGCAAAAAAAGTCCCCCATGAGCTCACGTATCATGGCGACACCCGAACAGACAATTACTATTGGCTCAGAGAACGAGAAAACCCCGAGGTGATTAAGTACCTTGATGACGAGAATCTCTATCTCGACGAGCAGATGTCTGACACAAAAGGCTTTCAGGAAAACCTCTACAATGAAATTATCGGAAGGATTAAGCAGACAGACATTTCTGTTCCCTACAAGTACAATGGCTACTGGTATTTCACACGGTATGAGGAGGGCAAGGAATATCCTATTCATTCGCGCAAAAAAGAAAACATGGAAGCTGCCGAGGAAATTATGCTCAATGTAAATGAAATGGCAGAAGGTCATAAGTACTATCAGGTTGCAGGAACATCGGTAAGTCCCGATAATTCGATGATTGCGTATGGTGTCGACACCGTTTCCCGTCGCATTTACACCCTCTATTTCAAGAATCTTATTACCGGCGAAATGATGGAGGACGTTATCCCCGCATTCTCGGGTTCTCTTGCATGGGGCAATGATAACAAAACAATTTTCTACTCAAAGAAAGACGAGGAAACACTTCGCCCCTTTCAGGTCCTGAGGCACGTTCTCGGAACCGATCCCGCAAATGATGAATTGATTTACACGGAAGATGATGAGACATACTCCTGCGGCGTCTACAAGAGTAAATCGAAAAAGTACATCATGCTTGGAAGTTATGCGAAAATGTCGACCGAATACCAATTTATGGATGCAGACAAGCCGATGGGCAAGTTCCAGGTTTTCAATCCCCGGGAAAAAAATCTGGAATATGATGTGAATCATTTTGGTGACAAGTTTTATATCGTCACCAACCTGGACGCTAAAAACTTCAGGCTTATGGAGACTACGGTCACTAAAACGACGAAAGAAAACTGGACGGAAGTAATTCCCCACCGCGAGGATGTCATGCTCGAGGGAGTTGATATTTTCAAGGATTTCATGGTTGTGTCGGAACGGAAAGTAGGGCTAACCAATCTCAGGATTATTAACTGGAATGATAGAACTGACGAGCACTACCTCAATTTTGGCGAAGAAGCATACATGGCTTACACCTCGGTAAATCCCGAGTTCGACACCGATATCCTTCGCTATGGTTACACCTCGCTTACGACTCCGAATTCCGTTTTTGACTACAATATGGATACCCGTGAGAAAACTCTTTTGAAACAGGAAGAGGTCATAGGAAGTTTCAATTCCAACGATTACGAGACAAAAAGAATTTATGCCACAGCAGGCGACGGGACAAGTATTCCGATCTCGATGGTTTATAAAAAGGGAATGAAGAAGGATGGAACGAATCCGACTTTGCTCTACGGCTACGGATCGTATGGCTACACCATTGACCCCGGGTTCAGCTCGGTGCGATTGAGCATGCTCGACAGAGGTTTTATTTTTGCCATTGCCCATGTCCGCGGAGGCCAGATTAACGGAAGGCAGTGGTATGAGGACGGAAAACTTTTCAAGAAGATGAATACCTTCACGGATTTCAACGACTGCGCGCGCTTTCTTATCAGCGAAAAATTCACATCACCTGAACATCTTTATGCGGAAGGCGGAAGTGCCGGAGGTCTTTTGATGGGAGCAATTATCAACCTAAACCCTGAACTTTACCATGGCGTGATTGCGGCAGTTCCCTTTGTTGACGTGGTTACCACCATGCTCGATGAAACCATTCCCCTTACAACCGGCGAATACGATGAGTGGGGAGATCCAAGGATTAAGGAGTATTACGATTACATGAAAAGCTACTCCCCTTATGATAACGTGAAAGCCCAAGACTACCCGAACCTCATGGTTACAACCGGTTTGCACGATTCGCAGGTTCAGTACTGGGAACCCGCGAAATGGGTTGCCAAACTCCGGGACATGAAAACCGATGACAATCTTCTGGTAATGTATTGCAACATGGAAACCGGGCACTCAGGAGCTTCGGGCAGATTCCAAAGGCATAAGGATACCGCAAGGGAATACGCCTTTTTGTTTATGCTTGAAGGAATTGACAAATAAAAATCCCATCAAACCTCTGGGATAACCGGATTCTGATCCTTACCATCCCGGGAGGATAATAATTATCTTTGGCTAACAGAGCCCGCACTCGAAGTTTCGACCTTCCTGCTTGCGGGCTCTCCCTTGTATTGGATATTCCCGGCACTGCTGGCGTCGGCTTTCAGTTCCTCCAATGCCCATACACTGGCATTTCCCGCACTCGACGCGGAAACCCGCACGTACTTGGCCTGCAACCGATCTGCATCAACTGTGCCGGCACTACTAACATCCACATCCAGTTCACCAACCTCTCCCCGGAGTTCTATGCTACCGCTGCTGCTGGCATCCACTCTGATTTCACCTGCATTGGTTTCCAAACGCAAACTCCCTGCACTGCTTGCGGAAAGTTCAATTTGCGAAGTATTCAACACATTCTCGCATTTAACATCTGCAGCGCTTGAGACCTCAATTTCCTTAAGGGAGGGAACCGTAATCCTTATGTTTTTCGCTTTTGCGTTGCGAATGTTCTTTTCCGTATAGACCCTCAATTGGCCAGATTCAACTTCGGTTCGAATAATTTCATGCAGGTTTTCATCGGCTTCGACCTGAAGTGAACTCGCATCGCCAAAAGTTATAAAAACATGCAAGCCGTTACTGGCATCAACAGAATTAAAATCAGAGACTTCTCTCGATTCCACCCTAACATCACCATTTCCAGAGATGCTCCCTGTAAAATTGTAGTAACAGGAAGAGATTGCGAAAGCGGATGAGAAAAACAACAAAAAAAGAACTGCCTTATTTTTCATAGTTGAGGATTTAGCCTGAATCAGGTGTTTATAGTATACAAAAACTTGAGTCTGCATAAGTAATAAAAAAAAACAGTCAAAGTCAAATGATTTAATCAACCTGGATTACCAATCCCTTTAAATACTCTCCCTCGGGATGATAAATACTAATGGGGTGATCGGCCGGTTGCGACATCTGGTGCAATATTCTGACATTTCGTCCCGAGGAGGCTGCGGCAGCAAAAACACTCTTCCTGAAATTTTCACGGCTAACAACCTGGGAGCAGCTGAAGGTAAATATAATTCCCCCGGGAGAAATCTTTTCGATGGCCTCCCTGTTGATTCTTTTATAACCCTGCAAGGCATTATCGAGTACCTTCAGGTGTTTTGCAAACGCAGGGGGATCAAGAATGATAAGATCATAATCCTGTCCTTTGCGGTTGAAAAAGTCGAATGCGTCCTCGGCAAATGAAGCGTGTCGGTTATCGTTTTCAAAGTTCGCAGCAATATTTTTGTCGGTTAGTTCTATGGCTTTCTTTGATGCATCAACGGAGTGGACAAGGCTAGCCCCGGCCCGCATGGCATAAACCGAAAAGCCTCCTGTGTAGCAGAACATGTTCAACACCTTACGGCCTTTGGAGTATTCCCCGAGAAGTTTGCGATTTTCCCTCTGATCGATGAAAAAGCCGGTCTTTTGCCCCTCTTCCCAATCGATAAAAAAGTTGTTTCCATTTTCAATAACCTTATTTTCCCCGGGGGAGCCAAACAGGTACTCCGATTTTGCATCCATCCCGGCCTTAAAGGGTAAAGTTCCCTCGCTCTTATCATAGACGCATTTCAACTTGTTGCCAAGAACATTTTTTAACGCTTCCACAAGGGTTTCGCGAATCAGGTACATCCCAACCGAATGCATCTGGAGAATTGCAGTACCGTTGTAGTAGTCAACCACAAGACCAGGCAACCTATCTCCCTCAGCATTGATAAGCCTGAAGACATTCGTAAGGGGATTATCGATAAAGCCGATGTTTTCCCTGAGTCTCACCGCATCTTCAATTTTCCGGATCCAGAAATCAAGATTGATCTCTTCCTTTTTGAAACTAAGCATACGAACCGCAATAGAACCCGGTTGGCAATGTCCCAGGCCCAAAAACTCACCATGGTTCGACAAAACATCTACCAGATCACCCTCCTGCACTTCCCCCGAAATGCTCTTGATGGCGCCCGAAAAAACCCAGGGATGAAGTCGCATCAAAGAGATTTCCTTCCCTGATTTCAGGGTAATCTGAATGTTTTTTGTCATTGGATATTTGAGTTTCTGAGAATCCTGTATATTTCAAGAGATACCCAGGCATCGGTGGCGGCATATCTCAATTGGGCTTCGGTAAGCACGGTAGCTTCCCAGTCGGAAAGCTGCTGTGACTTTGATATTTTTATGTCCATTACAATCGCTGCCAGTTTCTTCAGGCTGTTATCCTCGATTTTAAAGAATGAGGAGTATTGCTGAAGCTCCAGGAACCCGGCAGCTTTGAAGTTCTTAATCTGTTGGAGCTTGCGGACGTCGTCGCGTATAGCCACCCCCGTGAAAATCACATCCTCGTCTTCGAACAGCCTGATCAGGTCGTTCGGGAGGCCGGTGTACATGAGCCGGAACAAAAAAACCTCATTGGGAATAGCAAGCTGCAACAGCGACACCCGACTGGAGTCGCCCTTTCTGAAACACGGCTTGCTTTCGGTATCAAAACCTATAACATTGTGTTTTGACAGACGCTTTGCAGCTGCCGCAACGTCTTCAGGCGAATCGATTACATGAATTATTCCATCGTACTGCTTTATTTCGAGTTTATTGATTTCTTCGCTGCTAATGCTCGGCAAGAAAGTCGTCGTCTTCTTCTCTGAATTCTTCTTGTCGTTTTGCAATAAACCAGCTCCGGGTATCCACCCTGGGAGCCTCATTTTCTTTACCCATTCCACTATCTAAAGTTTTAAGTTCACCAGAGTGTAATTTATGAAGCGCAGCGGCCACCCGGAGTGCCTTTGCTCCCCAGAAGCTCAGAAAGTTATTCTGACATTCCCAAAGGGCATCGTTCATTACGTCTTCAGGAGCGTTTCTGTAAACCTCCAAAAAGTCGCGCAGATCCTGGTAAATATCTGCCATATCTTCGGAGACCTTTCGGGTTATCAACTCTGAACGATCAAACTCGCTCTCGGCAGGGATATCCAAAAAGTCGTTGTTTCCCTCCATACAGTTGGCTATCTTCTGATACACCCCCGACCAGTCCTGCTCACTCACAAATTTCTCGCTACCCTCATCGAATATCGATTCGATACCGGGAATCCTGATCATTGCAGAGTATATCCCCGGCAGGCTATAGATGCTGAACCGGATGAAATCCCCCTGACTAATATTCAACTCCGACTCGAGAAGCGTGCAGTATTCCTTCGATAACCTCACGAATTCAAGTACTTCTGCCGAATATAATATTTTGCTGTTTTCGTCCATTTCCAATAATACTGTAATTATTCCAGGGAATGGGGAAATTGATTCATCCTGTCCCCAGCTCAACCCAACTCACTCCTAAGCGTCTGCTTGCGATTCTATACGCTCGAACTGCCAAACAATCCCGCAAAGTTAAAAATTATCTGTTAGTCACTGCTTTAACTGCCCGATTTCTTACTTCGCCCAATAAAACAAATAAAAATCATCCCGAAGAATCTTTTCGTGGTCGTTCAGCCAACGGAATACCTTAATAACCTTTTCTTCGGGAAACGACAGTCCTTCCATAAGTTCTTCCATACTCAGCCGGGTATCCTTGAGCTTTTCCTTAATCTCTTCAAGGATCAGGTCGAATTCATAGGCACTCATGTCCAGTTCGTTTCGCTTTCTGCACACGTCGCACTGTCCGCAACGGGCAGCCTCTTTCTCCCCAAAATAAGTGAGCAGGATCTGGCTGCGACACTTGTTCATGCCGGATGCGTAAAGCAGCATCTCGTTTGATCGGTCGATATATCTTTCTTTCAGAAATTTGTAGGTCTCCACAGAAAAATAAAGATTCCTGGAATCGAGCCGCTCCTCGGTAAAATAAATCACCGGGTTTTTCTTTCGGGGGATATACTGTATGATTCCCGAGGATGAAAGCTTGAGCAGGTATTTATAGATGACATCGAAGCTGGCACCTGAGCGCTTTGCCAGGAGGTTTTCGTCAATAGGCACAAAAGACGAGAACATCCCGCTATACGATCGCAAAAGAAGCTTTATGAATCCGTCGAGGTTTTCATTGGCAATCTGAAACTTGTAGAGATCGTCGCGCTGAACAACAAAATGAACCCGAGAGGGGTTGTTAAGTTCCTCGGTCAATTCAATATAACCTTCCCGCTGCAACACCTTCAGGCTGTTGTGGGCAATTAGGGCATTGAACTTGAACTTTGAAATGAAATCGGTGAGGATGAAATCGTAATTCTGGCCTTTCCCTCCACCTACCGGGATCTGGAAATAGTTGCCAAGGGCGTTATAAACATCACGTATAACCGACAGCTCGGGGAAGCTTATCTGTATCCTCTGGTCGACCGATCTGCGGTCGGACTCGTTGTAGAGGAGAATTGCCCGAGCCTGCTTCTCGTCGCGTCCGGCTCTACCTGCTTCCTGATAATAGGCCTCAAGGGAATCGGGCAGATCGACGTGTATCACGAACCGCACGTCGGGCTTGTCGATGCCCATTCCAAAGGCATTCGTTGAAATGATGACCTGGGTTTTATCTTTTTGCCACTCCTCCTGTTTTCGGCTTCGATCTTCGTGCGTAAGGCCTGCGTGGTAATAATCGGCCTTTATTCCCTGAGCTTGAAGAATTAGTGCCAGCTCCCGGGTCTTTTTGCGGTTGCGCGCATAAATAACCCCGGTACCCGGATTTTCTTTAACGATGCGGATGGTGCGCTGTACTTTATCCTCGCAAAACTCGACATCGTAAATGAGATTCTTTCGTTCGAAACTTTTTCTGAAAACGTTCCTCTCCCGGAACTCAAGTCTGTCCATGATATCTTCAACAACTTTAGGAGTTGCTGTGGCAGTGAGGGCCAGATAAGGCACATCCGGGAGAATATCCCTGAGCCTGGCAATTTTCAGGTAGGAAGGACGGAAGTCGTATCCCCACTGCGAAACACAATGCGACTCATCAATAGCGATGAGGCTGATATTCATTTTCTCAATACGGGCCTTAAAGATATCCGTTTCAAGTCTTTCGGGGGATAAATAAAGAAACTTTACCTGACCGTAAACGCAGTTATCGAGAGCGATATCGATTTCTCTGCTGCCCATCCCCGAGTGAATGGCAATGGCATTGATTTCCCTTCGGCGGAGATTCTCCACCTGGTCTTTCATCAACGCAATCAGCGGAGTGATTACGATACAGGTACCTTCTTTTGCCATGGCCGGGACCTGAAAGGTTATCGATTTTCCTCCCCCGGTAGGCATTAGACCAAGCGTATCGTGTCCCTCGAATACCGATTGAATGATCTCATCCTGCAGAGGACGGAAGCGCGAATATCCCCAGTAACGGGCCAGTATTTGGGTAAATCTCTCCAAACCGTGTGTAATTAGTGGAATTTCAGTGCTATTTTATAAGAAAAAAAACAAATAAATATTCTCTAAATTTTTGTAATTTCGCAGCATTTAAATTTAACCAAAATTACTGCAATGTCCTTTATCGAAGACAAAATTAAATATGAGGGTCTCACATTCGACGATGTTTTGCTTTTACCCTCCTATTCCGAGGTTTTACCAAGGGAGGTAAGTCTGGTAACGAAATTCAGCAAAAACATTTTTTTGAATGCGCCTATTGTTTCAGCCGCGATGGACACGGTGACAGAGGCCGAGCTTGCCATTGCCATTGCCCGGGAGGGAGGAATAGGGGTAATACACAAGAACATGCCGTTGGATCAGCAGGCTTATCAGGTGAGGCGGGTTAAACGTGCAGAAAGCGTAATGATACACGACCCCATTACCATATTGAAGAACGCAACTGTTGCCGATGCCCTCAATCTTATGAAGGAATTTAAGATCGGTGGTATTCCGGTTGTTGACGAAGAGAAGCATCTAATTGGGATTGTAACCAACCGCGACCTGAGGTTTGAGAACAACATGCGCAGACCCGTGGCTGAGATCATGACCAGCAAGGATATCATTACCACAACTCAGAAGACTGATCTCAGCAAGGCGGCCGACATACTTCAGAAACACAAGATTGAGAAACTCCCGGTTGTGGATTCCGACAACAAACTTATCGGGCTTATAACTTATAAAGACATAACCAAGGCGAAAGACCAGCCCAATTCGTGCAAGGATGACAAGGGTCGACTGCGCGTTGCCGCTGCAGTTGGAGTAACCCTTGATGCTGTTGAGCGGGTTGCCGTTCTGGTTGAAGCAGGTGTTGACGCCATAGTGATCGACACAGCACACGGTCATTCAAGAGGAGTTGTTGAAACTCTCAAAAGAGTGAAAAAAGCCTTTCCCGGTGTGGATGTTGTTGTAGGAAACATTGGGACTCCCGAGGCTGCTCTGGCCCTCGTCAAGGCTGGAGCCGATGCCGTCAAGGTAGGGATCGGCCCCGGCTCTATCTGTACAACCCGCATCATCGCGGGCGTTGGGGTACCTCAGCTATCGGCAATCTACGATGTTGCATTGGCTCTCAAGGGTACCGGTGTTCCCGTGATAGCAGATGGAGGAATCCGTTACTCGGGTGATATCGTTAAGGCCATTGCCGCAGGAGCCAACTGTGTTATGGCGGGCTCCCTTTTCGCGGGAGTGGAAGAATCGCCCGGCGAAACAATAATCTACAACGGCAGAAAATACAAATCGTACCGTGGCATGGGCTCCATTGAAGCAATGCAGCAAGGATCCAAGGACCGCTATTTTCAGGATGTGGAAGACGATATCAGCAAACTCGTTCCCGAAGGTATAGCTGCCCGTGTTCCGTTCAAAGGAGGTCTTGCCGAAGTTATTTACCAGATGATGGGCGGGCTTCGTGCAGGAATGGGCTACTGCGGCTCAGCAAATATTGAGGCTCTTATGGAAGCCAAATTCGTAAAGATCACCAGTGCCGGGATAAACGAAAGCCATCCCCACGATGTGACCATTACCCGTGAGGCCCCAAACTATAGCAGATAATAAGCAACAACTTTTTACGTTAGGTTTAAAACTAAAAAACTTTTTTAATTATGAGAAGCATTGTTTCATTCATTACCCTGTTTTTTCTTACAGTTGTTTCCGCATTTTCCCAAGGCGACAAAGTTTTAATGACCATAGGCGACCAATCCGTCAGCCTTCAGGAATTCGAGAGGATTTACAACAAAAACAACGTGGTTGGCATGTATGAGAAACAGCCGGTTGAGGAATATCTTGACTTGTTTATCAATTTCAAACTCAAGGTACTGGAAGCAGAGAACCTCGGAATGGACACTGTAAAGACTTTTATAAACGAGCTTAAAGGTTACCGCGACCAGCTTGCAAAACCTTACCTCAACGATTCCGCAACACAGGAAGAACTCATGAAACAGCAATTCGAGCGCATGAAGTCCGAATTGCATGTTAGCCATATCCTGCTCCGCATCGATAAAAGCGCTTCTCCTGAAGACACTTTGATGGTTTACAATAAAATCATGGATATTCGCAAAAGAATTCTTACCGGGGAAAAATTCGAAACCGTAGCCAGAGAGACTTCGGAAGACCCGTCGGTAAGCAAGAATGGAGGCGATATAGGATGGATGACAGCCTTTCGAACCGTTTGGGAATTTGAAAACGCAATCTACAACACCCCTCTGAAAGAAGTATCCATGCCCGTCAGAACACAGTTCGGCTACCATATTGTCAACGTATGGGCAAAACGACCAAGCAAGGGCAGCGTGCTTGTTGCCCATATTTACGTCAGGGCTCCGGAAGACATGAATCCTGAGATGAAACTACAGGCAGAAAAGAAAATCACTGCCATCTACGACAGCCTGAAGCTGGGATCCGACTTTGCCACACTTGTGCAAAACAATTCCGACGACCGGTCAACGGTTTCCACCGGTGGTGAATTGCCATGGTTTGGCTCGGGACAGATGATTCCTGAGTTTGAGGATGCTGCCTTTTCACTCAAAGCCAAGGGCGACTATTCCAAACCCGTTCATTCTTTCTACGGATGGCACATCATCAAACTTATCGACAGCAAAGGGTTGGGAACGTATGAGGAACTGAGGCCTGAGCTCCTCTCCAAAATGAACGATGCTCCAATTGCTCCCGTGAAGAAAATGCACTATTTAAACAAGCTTAAAAAAGAGTATAACTACACATTTAACCAAAGCAACTTCGGGAAATTTGCTTCACTTATCGACACTTCGATATTTAGCGGCATGTGGAGCGACTCTACCCTGCAGAACAACAAAACCGTTCTTTTCACTCTTGATAAAAAGGATTACACTTTTTCTGACTTCGCATCATATCTCTACAACAACCAGCGAAAAAGCGAACCTGCCAATATGAGTGTTTTCCTGAGCGAGCAGTTTGCGAGTTTCAGCGACAACACCATTCAGGATCACGAGAAAGACCTGCTGGCAAACAAGTATCCTGAATTCAGGTACATCCTTCAGGAATATCACGACGGGATTTTGTTATTTGACCTGACGGATAAGACGGTCTGGTCGAAAGCCGTTCAAGACACTATCGGCCTCGAAAAATATTACCGGGAAAATAAAACAAAGTATATGTGGGAGAAACGGGCCAATGTAATGATTTTCTCGAGCGACAGCCTGGAGTTGCTTAACGCAGCCAAAGCATTGGCTTTGAAATATGCAGCGAAGAAAAAATTCGGTCCTGATTTCGTCCTTTCTAAACTCTGCAAAAACGATAGTATAAAAACCTGCATTGACATTCAGGAAGCGCGTTTTGAAAAAGGCGACAACGAGGAAGTCGACAAAACCGATTGGAAAACAGGCGCCGGCGAAAATTACGAGTCCGAAGGAATTCATTCTTTTGTGCTGGTAAGGGGCATTCTTGAGCCGGAAGTAAAAAAGTTGGATGAGGCAAGAGGTCTTATTACCGCTGACTATCAAAACCAACTTGAGATTGCATGGATCGCAGAGTTAAGAGCCAAATATCCCGTTAAGGTGGATACGGACTTATTAAAAACCATCAAATAAATCTATGATTCGAAAAGTTCTGATCATCTGTTTTGTGTTTTTTGGTCTTTTGGCATCATGCCGGCAAATAAACAAGTTGGAGCCGGAAAAACCGATTGCCAGGGTTTATGATTTGTACCTCTACCCTTCGGATCTTGTGCGCCGCATACCGGAAGGAGCCTCATCAGAGGACAGTATCCGCATGGCCCGAAGGCTTACTGAAGAGTGGGTGCGAGAGAAACTTCTTTTGAACCGGGCTGAACAGTACCTTTCAGAGGAACAAAAAGATGTGGATAAGCAAATTGAGGAATACAGGTCTTCTCTCCTTACATTCATCTACAAGCAAAAACTCCTGACCCAGAACCTGGATACAGTAGTAAACGACCAGGAGCTTCAATCGTACTACGATCTCAACTCATCGAATTATATTCTCGACACGGATGTTGTTAAGGTTAATTACGTGAAGGTCCCGGTGGATGCGCCTCAGATCAGCGACATCCGGCGCTGGTATCGGTCGGAATTAGCCGAGGATCTCGACAATCTCGAGAAATACTGTATTGTCTATGCGAGTAACTATATGATTCACGGGGAAAAGTGGTTCCGTTTTACCAACCTGATTAATGCCACTCCCCTGAGAGTCGATAATCCTTCAAATTATCTGAACGCAAATAAAAACATTGAGACAAGCGACGCCTCTTACCACTACTTCATTCATATCATCGACAGGGTTAAGGAAGGACAGGTAGCCCCGTTGGATCTTGTGAAAGACGACATTCAAAGCGTTATCATCAATAAGAGAAAAATCAGGTTTATGGAAGACCTGGAAAACTCCGTTTACAAAGACGGTCGCGCCAACAACAAAGTAGAAATATACTAAAACAGCAAATCGAAACTCTCATGATTGATTTCAACTCTCACCTGACATTGCTTTAAACAATCAGGTGAGGTACTCCGTCATAGGCAGACAAGCTATACAAGCTTTAAAATCAAAATTATACCAGAATGAAATACATTTCAAAAAAAATCCTCTCTTTAAGCGCGCTATTTTTTTTCAGCTTTCTGGGCGTTAGTGCTCAGGGGTTTATAGTCGACAGAGTGGTAGCCGTTGTGGGTGATTTCACCATTCTTCAATCCGATATAGAGCAACAATATCTTCAATACAGAGCTCAGGGATACACCATGCCCGACATGAAATGCCTTATATTCAAAGAGTTTCTTGAAGAAAAACTACTCTTGAATCAGGCCAAAATCGACAGTATCGAGATTTCTGAGTCGAACGTGGAGATGCAGCTCGATCAGAGGCTAAACTATTTTATCAGCCAGATTGGATCACAGAAAGAGCTCGAAGAATACTTTAACAAAACCACTCTTCAGATCAAGGATGACTTTCGTGAGATGATCCGCAACCAGATGCTCACACAGAAAATGCAGCAGGAAATTACAGGAACCGTAAAAATAACCCCTTCTGAGGTAAAAGCCTACTACAACAGTATTCCTAAAGACAGCATCCCAAATATCGACGCCAAGGTAGAAATGGAGCAGATTGTTGTATACCCCAAGTTAAGTGAGGATGCTGTTTTCGAGGTTCGGGAAAAACTTCTGGATCTCCGGAAAAGAATTATGGAAGGAGAGAGTTTCGAGACCCTCGCAATTTTATATTCCTCCGACGGCTCCGCATCAAATGGTGGAGAAATTGGATATATGGCCAAAGGAGAACTCGATTCGGAATATGCAAAAGCGGCCTTCAGTCTCAGGAAAGGACAGGTATCGAAAATCGTTGAGTCACAGTTCGGTTACCATTTGATCCAGCTCATCGACCGAAAAGACGACAGGATAAATACCCGGCACATACTCATGAATCCGCGCATAACCCCCGACGCACGCAAAAGAGCCACTTCGAGACTTGACAGCATTTTGGTTCTAATTCGCGCCGACAGTTTGGAGTTTGGAATGGCTGCCCGTGTGTATTCCGAAGACAAAAACACCAACATGAACAAGGGACTCCTCGTAAATCCCAATGACAACTCTGCTTTTTTCGAATTGAAACAGCTCGATTCAAAAGATTATCTCGTGGTCAGGGATTTGAAAATCGGTGAGATTTCAAATCCCTATGAGTCGATAGACGAAAATGGCAAACCACTCTATAAGATTGTAAGGCTCAAGTCGAAAACGGATCCCCATAAAGCAAACATGAAGCAAGATTACACACTTCTTCAGGACATGGCGTTGGCCGATAAAAAGCAAAGGGTTGTTGAAGACTGGATTCGTGAAAAGCAAGGCGAGACTTTTTTTCACATCGATGACAGCATGCGTGAGTGCGACTTCCTGAAAAAGGGCTGGCTCGAATTAAAAAAACAATAATACAGCCTCTCTCATTTATTGCATTATGGGAAGAAAAGTAAATAAAGTCCAGTTTCTTTTGATCTTCCTCATTTACATTATGTGGCAGGGCGGCTTGGTTCATGCACAGAAAACCAAAACAATTATTATCGATAACGCCGATATTACCGAATTTGATAATACCGGGGGAGCTCAACGTTCGAGGATGCTGGGAAATGTTAAGTTCCGCCATGAGGATGTGTTCATGTCGTGCGACAGTGCTCATTTCTTCCCCGACATCAACGTTCTTGATGCTTTTAGCCGCGTTCATATCTGGCGCGGAGACACTCTCGATTTGTATGGGGATTTCCTCAAGTACAAGGGCAATGTAAGAATTGCAGAGGTCCGAAGGAATGTTGTCCTCGACGATAAAGAGAACCATCTTACCACCGACAACATCGATTACGACCTGAACAGCGATCTGGGGTATTATTTCAACGGGGGAAAGATTGAAAATGGCGAAAACACACTTATAAGCGAGGTTGGCTATTATTACTCAAAGGAGAAACTTTTTTTCTTCAAAGACTCGGTTAAGATTGTCAATCCCGATTATACGATGTATTCCGACACGCTTAAATACAACACCGTTTCGGAGGTTGCTTATTTCTTGGGCCCCACAGACATTATCAGCGAGGAAAACTATATTTATTGCGAAAACGGCTGGTACGACACCCGAAACAACATTTCACAGTTTAACAAAAACGCTTTTCTGCAGAACAAGGAAAAGATTCTCAAAGGCGACAGCATTTATTATGAGAGGGAAACCGGCCTTGGAAAAGCCTTTATGAATGTTGAGCTCATAGACACCCTTCAAAACATGGTGCTCACAGGGCATTATGCTATTTACGAGGAGCTATCCGATTACGCAATGCTTACCGACAGTGCCCTGATGATTCAGATCGACAAAGGGGACAGTTTGTTTGTTCATGCCGACACGCTTTGGACGGTTGCCGATACCATACCTGAAAAGAAGCTTATAAAGGCCTATTACCATGTGAAGATTTTCCGCAGCGATCTTCAGGGGAAGTGCGATTCGCTGGTTTATGCAGAGAACGACTCGACCTTCAGGTTCTATGGCGAACCGGTGTTATGGTCGGATGAGAACCAACTAACTGCAGAATTCATAAGTATTGAGACTAAAGCCAAAGGTCTGCATAAAATCAACATGAGATCCGAAGCATTTATAATATCGAAGGAGGATACAAGTAAATTCAATCAAATCAAAGGGAGAGACATGCAAGGTTGGTTCAGGGAAAACGAGTTGCACATGATCGATGTGAACGGCAACGGGCAGACAATTTATTATGCGAAGGATAAGGGTGAATTGCAGGGAGTAAACAAGGCAGAGAGCGCGAACCTGAAAATCTACCTGAAAGACAGGAAGATCGAGAAGATCAATTTCATAACAAAACCCGACGCCACCTATTTCCCTCTTGAAAAATTTCCTCCGGCTGCGTCGAAGCTTGAAGACTTCAAATGGTTAGACGAATATCGCCCAAAAAGCCGTCAGGATGTTTTTAGGTGGTAAAGCAGAATGTCGATACAAATTAAAAAAAGAGGTTGGCCCGTTTTTGAGCCAACCTCTTTTTTTGTAGGTTTTCAGTATTCGTCCTCGTTGAAGAAGAAGTCATCCTTGCTGGGGTAATCAGGCCAGATATCTTCAATGCTTTCGTAAATATCACCTTCGTCCTCAATTTCCTGCAGGTTTTCGATCACCTCCAGAGGCGCACCCGAACGGATGGCATAATCAATAAGTTCTTCTTTACTCGCAGGCCAGGGGGCGTCTTCAAGTTTTGAAGCTAATTCTAGTGTCCAATACATAATAAATATCTTAATATGCTAATTACGGTCTATTTCCAACTTTTTCGCAAATATATAAACTTTTTCCATATTTACAAGTCTGGTTTCCAAGGAATCTCCACAGCATTCAATTCTTTGGAAATGAGACGGGATAGCACAAACAGGAAGTCCGAAAGCCTGTTGAGGTATTTTATGACAAGGGTGTCGGTATGGGTTTTTTCCGGCAAAAGGATTGTTTTGCGTTCTGCTCTGCGGCAAATAGTTCTTGCGACATGGCAATGCGACACTACAGGATGACCGCCTGGCAGTATAAATGACCTGAGTGGAGTTAGTTGGGACTCCATTAAATCAATCTCTTTTTCAAGAAACACGATATCTTTTTCATAAATTTTGGGAAGGCCTTCTTTAAACTCGTCACCCTCTGCAGCAAGGAGCGATGCCGCTACCATAAGCCTGTCTTGAATTCCAATCAGAACCTGACGATAATATTCGTTCTGGAATGAATCCCTTAAAAGTCCGCAATAAGCAATCAGTTCGTCAACCGTGCCGTAAGCTTCAATTCTATCATCCGATTTAAGAACCCTCCTCCCTCCAATCAATGATGTTTTCCCGGTGTCTCCGGTTTTAGTGTAAATCTTCATACTACTTTTTTTTACCCTAAACAACAGACCCTATGTGATGTTCATTAATAACATCAGAATCGATAAAGCCATCTTTCAACCGAATGATGCGATGCGCATGCCGTGCGATTTCCTCTTCATGGGTTACCAGAATCATGGTATTTCCCTGTCGGTGTATTTCGCCAAAAAGATTCATAATGTCGATTGAGGTCTTGGAGTCAAGATTACCCGTAGGCTCATCCGCAAGAATGATGGAAGGGTTGTTCACCATAGCCCTGGCAACAGCAACACGCTGCCTTTGACCGCCAGAAAGCTCATTGGGCTTGTGATGCCCACGGTCCGACAGGGCAACGTCTTCAATTACCTTTTTTGCCCTGACAATCCTGTCGGCTTTGTTCATCCCGGCATAGATCAATGGGAGCATAACGTTTTCAAGGGCTGTATACCGAGGCAGCAGGTTAAATGTCTGAAACACGAAACCGATCTCGCTATTTCTGATTTCTGCCAGCTCATTGTCCTGCATTTTACTCACATCGGTTCCGTTAAGCACATATTTTCCGCTGGTTGCCGTATCAAGACAGCCTAAAAGATTCATCAGGGTCGATTTCCCCGAACCCGAAGGCCCCATAATGGCAACGTATTCATTTCTTTTTATCTCGAGGGAGATAGACTGCAGCGCTTTTACAACGATTGTTCCTATCATGTAATTCTTAACTACATTCTCGAGATGGATAATTGTGTCGTTCATTTTTTATTTTTTCATTTCTCACTTCGACAAGCTCACTTCGACAAGCTCAGTGGCCTGTCATTTTAATATCTACAAACTCATTTCGACAAGCTCAGTGGCCTGTCTTTTAATATCTACAAACTCATTTCGACAAGCTCAGTGGCCTGTCATTCTCTTTTTGATAAACTCTGCAAAGCCTTAAATCTTTTAATATCTGTACTAAATTACTCATATTAACGAAAAACTCTCCAATTAATTATTAAAAGTTAATCACAAAATCCTGTTTTGGGATACCTCCCCTGAAAAAAACAATGCCCATAAAAAACAGGTCAACGCTAATCACAACGGTCGGGTCACGGCGAATTTCGTCCCAGGCTTTTTCCATATCGTCCGACCACCGGATATCGTCAAAAACAATAAACGATTCCTCATTGATATATTTTTTGATTTGCGCATAATAATCCATGGTTTTTCCATAGCTGTGATCCCCGTCCACAAAGACCAAAACAGGATGTCTGGCATCGGCCAAAATCCCTGGGAGCAATTCATTGAACAAGCCCTTGTGCAATGTTACATTATCCGCCCCGATCTGTTCGAGAAAACGGCCAGCAAACGCCAATTTTTCCGGATCCGCCTCTATGCTGATTACCCGGGATTGGCGAGAGGCTATTGCGAGGTAAGCTGTGCTGATCCCGATTCCCGTTCCCAGCTCGATAATTGTGGCAGGTTTGAATTCGTTTACCAGGTAGTAGATAACACGTCCGTACTTGTGCCTCAGACTCGATTTCCGAACAATTTGGCCCACGCTACGTCCCTTTGATTTATGAGACTTTGAGCCTGCCCCGGTATCCCTTGTGCTGACAATGCGCTGCTCCCTCGACAATTTCTTGCGCCATACCGAAAGTTTCTTCAGTTCAGCATCGTCTCTCCCGGCAAGTACCTTGCAAACCAGATTGAAAACAAAGGGCGAATGCACCCCAAAACCTTTGCGGTGTGGGGCAAACAACTTGTAATAGATAAACCGGAGTGCGATTTTGATCATAACGGTTATTAGACAATAAAAATAGACAAATTATTCTCACCCTCGGGATGAATTTATCGAATTCTGCAGCCAGCATTACCCAGTCGAAAATCTTTTGTTTGGGTTTACAAAAGGGTGACGGTTAATAACCTGTTAATAGCTGTGAAATATGCATCGCTTTTTTTTCCGATCTTTACGCTGTTATTCAAGCTTATGCAGGAATTTCTTGAGCAAGACATACAATTTTTGCCCGGAGTTGGGCCCAAACGTGCAGAAATCCTAAAAAAGGAACTACAAATTGCAACGTTCAGGGATTTGCTATACCATTTCCCCTACCGATATATCGACCGCACCCGCATTTACACTATCTCTGAACTGAACCCCGAACTTCCGATAATCCAACTTAAGGGAAAGATCACGGGGTATGAAAAATCAGGGAATAAAGGAAAAAAACGATTGGTAGCCGGCTTCACAGATGGCACAGGAAGCATTGAACTTCTGTGGTTCCGGGGAGAGAAATGGATTGTCGATACCTACAAGCCTGGGATCGAATATATTGTTTTTGGCAAACCCACTGTTTTTAACGGTCAGATAAACATCGTGCACCCCGATATCGACGATGTTTCGAAATCCCGGGAACTGCTTACCCGGCTGCAACCCATGTACAGCAGCACGGAGAAGCTGAAGGACAATTTTCTGAACTCCAAGTCGCTACACAAGTTGGTAAACAGTATGCTTGAACTCTCGGCCGGAAAAATTGCAGAAACGCTGCCTGTCTGGCTACTTAATGAGGCCTCGCTGATTTCGCTCCCCAAGGCACTGCAGAACATTCATTTCCCATCCGACACGCCCACCCTGCAAAAAGCGGAAACAAGGTTGAAGTTTGAGGAGCTTTTTTTCCTCCAGCTCAATATTCTGAGGATAAGGGCCGGTCGCATAATGAGTTTTAAGGGATATGTTTTCTCGAAGGTGGGCGACAACTTCAACTGCTTTTACAAGGAGAACCTTCCCTTCGAGCTGACAAATGCCCAGAAGAAAGTTCTGAAGGAAATCCGTCGCGACATGGGCACGGGAAAGCAGATGAACCGGCTGTTGCAGGGCGATGTGGGAAGCGGAAAAACGCTGGTGGCCCTTATGAGTATGCTGATTGCCCTGGACAACGGCTATCAGGCTGCTTTTATGGCTCCCACTGAGATCCTTGCAATTCAGCATTTCCGAACCCTTACCCGGTTTCTGGCGGGACTGGACATACGGGTAGAGCTTCTCACCGGTTCCTCAAAAAAAGCTGAGCGCACACGGATTCACGAGGCCCTCGAAAACGGCAGTTTGCAAATACTTGTGGGAACGCACGCACTGATTGAAGACAAAGTAAAATTTAAAGATCTGGGACTGGTTATCATCGACGAACAACACCGCTTTGGAGTGGCGCAAAGGGCCCAACTCTGGAAGAAAAGCGATACGGTTCCGCATGTGTTGGTAATGACCGCAACGCCAATCCCCCGAACCCTCGCCATGACGCTTTACGGAGATCTTGACGTATCGGTAATTGACGAACTTCCCCCGGGAAGAAAACCAATAAAGACAATACACATAACCGATTCGAAACGACTCCGGATGCATGGTTTTTTGAAAGAGCAGATAGCGGCGGGAAGACAAATTTATATCGTGTACCCACTGATATCGGAATCGGAGAAGATGGATTACAAGGATCTTTCCGATGGGTATGAAAGTATCACCAGAGCCTTTCCTCCCCCGAAATACCAGGTAAGTGTAGTGCATGGCAAGATGAAATCGGAGGAAAAAGAAATTTCCATGAAACATTTCAAGGAAGGCCGCACGCATATAATGGTTGCAACCACAGTAATCGAAGTCGGAGTAGATATTCCCAACGCATCGGTAATGGTTATTGAGAGCACTGAGCGCTTCGGACTGTCGCAGCTTCACCAGCTAAGGGGGCGTGTGGGACGCGGAGCCGACCAGTCGTATTGCATACTGATGTCGGGCTACAAGCTTTCTGCCGATGCGAAAAAGCGGATCGAGACCATGGTGCGGACCAACGACGGTTTTGAAATTGCCGAAACCGACCTGCAACTTCGGGGTCCCGGTGATATGGAAGGTACCCAGCAGAGCGGGGAAGCCTTTGACCTGAAAATTGCCCATATCGGCAAAGACGGCCAGATTTTGCAATATGCAAGAGACAAAGCCTCGAAGATTATTGATGACGATCCGGAACTGAATAAAGAATCAAACCTACTTTTAAAGAAACAATTAAGGAAATTGTACCGAAACAATGTAAACTGGGGGGTTATTTCCTGATTCGACGAATTGAAACCCCGGAGCCTACAGAAGTTGGAAAGAAATGTTTTGGGCAAAGGGATAAAAACAAAAAAAGCTCTGCGACACTTCGAATAGACCGAGTGTTGAGGAAAACAATAAAAAAATGGAAAAAAAAGCAATCGTAATCGGTGCTGGTTTGGGCGGAATTGCTGTAGCAATCCGGCTTGCATTGAAAGGATACAAGGTTCGGGTTTTTGAAGCATCGGATGGTCCGGGCGGGAAGCTGAACAGTTTCAGTCTGGGCGATTACCGCTTTGACTGGGGGCCGTCGCTTTTCACGATGCCGGACCATGTGCTGGATTTGTTTCGTGCGGCAGGCCGGAATCCTGAGGACTATTTCAGGTATGCCCAGGTTCCTTTAGCTTGCAGGTACTTTTTCGAAGATGGCACGAAAATCAATGCTTATACAAAACGAGTTAACTACACCGCCGAAATCAAACAGAAACTTGGGGTGGAGGAGAAGGTCACGAATCGTTACATTAACCATTCCATATGGCTTCACAAGATGTTATCGCCGGTGTTTCTGGAAAAATCGCTGCACAGAACAGGGTCGTTTCTTTCATGGAAAACGGTTCGCGCAGCAGTATTTTTCCCGAAAATGGATATTTTCACCAGCATGAATGAAGCGAATGAAAGACGCTTACGACATCCGAAGTTGGTTCAGATGTTCAACCGGATGGCAACCTATAACGGATCGAGCCCATACAAAGCCCCGGGAATCCTTAACATCATAAGCAGTCTGGAGCATGATTCCGGCGTTTTCTTCCCGGAGGGTGGAATGTACTCCATAACAAAAAGTCTTGTGAAACTGGCCAGCGATCTGGGGGTTGAGTTCAACTATAAGGAAAGGGTAAACGAAATTCTTCACAAGGACAAGAAAATCACGGGAGTTGAAACAGAGCGTGGAATAATCCATTCAGATCTCGTGATAAGCAATATGGATATAATCCCGACCTATAAGTGCCTGTTGCCGGGGGTGAAGTCGCCCGACAAAACGTTAAAGCAGAAGCGTAGCAGTTCGGCGTTGGTTTTTTACTGGGGGATTAACAGAGAATTCCCCGAGCTGGATCTCCACAATATATTTTTCAGTGAGGATTACAGAAAAGAATTCGAATATTTGTTTGAGAAGTTCGATATAACCGACGATCCGACGGTGTATGTGAATATCTCATCGAAACAAAATCCCGGTGATGCGCCTATCGGCCATGAAAACTGGTTTGTGATGATCAACGCACCCCAGTATGCAGGACAGGATTGGGATTTAATCACCTACCGCACGCGTGAAAAAGTCATTGCCAAATTAAGCAGGATTTTGAATACTGATTTCTCAAAACTTATTGCAAAAGAATATATTCTCGATCCCTCTGAAATTGAGTTGAAAACTTCGTCGTATCGCGGCTCACTATATGGGACCAACAGCAATTCGAAGTTCGCGGCCTTTTTAAGGCATCCCAACTTTACGGGAAAAATAAAAGGCTTGTATTTCGTGGGAGGTAGCGTTCATCCCGGGGGCGGAATCCCACTGGTTTTGCAATCGGCAAAAATATGCGCCGGAATTATTCCCTCGTGAGAATCATTCTGCGTACCAGCTGAAGCTCATCGGTTTTCAGGCGGACAAAATACGATCCGTTAGCAAGGGATTCATTTCCCCACCGACAACTATGTTTGCCGGGCTGAGCGTCAAAATCGGCCAAGGTAATCAAGGTTCGGCCCAGCGTATCGATTATATCAAGCTTCACCCTGGTCGGTTTGTCCAGAGAGTACCTTATTTCAGCATTCGATGAAGCGGGATTAGGAAAAACATGATCCAGTTCGACTCCCCCGAGAGCAGAAACAGAAGTCACATCGTTGTAATAAAACCCACCTGAAATAAGTGGGCGGCCTGCTTTAACCCAAGCTGTGTAAAACAATTCAGCTATACTATGGGAAGCTTCCTCGAAGAGTAAAACCGTAAATTTTCCGGTTTTTTCCCATAATGCTGCCTTATATGCTGAAGAGGTGGTAACAGATGAAACAGACCTCGCATAATCATCTGCTGTCAGAACTGAATCCACATAGGGATAATTCCGATAAATGTAATTAAAGACATAGTCGCTTACATTATCCACTACATCCAAAGAATCGCCCTCATAATCGATTTGAGCCGCATAAACACTCAGCATACTTGTTTCGTACAGTGAATGAATTCCGTCATTTCCAGTAAGTTTGCCATCATAGTTGTTTGTGATATGCATGGGCATGAATCCGTCTGCCACATAATGACCAAGGTCTGCCGCAAAAACTTTAGCTTTGGCCCAGTCGCGGCGCTCAAAACAGGTTTTGAGTGAGTCGTAGGTTGCAACCGTGGCCCAGGGAAGCGTGCCATTTCCGATTACAAAATCATAGTTGTGAAGAGCGACCACATCGAACCAGCTCTGGGCGATTTTTCCATCGCTTACAAATTCCGGGTAGTTGTCGATATCAAGGTAATGCTTGGGTCCCTCATATGGGTCGTTGCTTCTTCTGTAATCAGGATCGGACGCATGATCAACAAGGAAGGATTTCCAGTCGTTAAACTGGCTCATCTCCTCATTAAAAGAGAGAAAGGCATATGCACTGATGATTTTGTGTCCCTGATTTCCCCAGCTGATTAGAATAAGTGATAAAGCAATCACCCCAGCTGTCAATAAAGTGTATTTTCTCAATGTGGTCCGTTTGTTTTCGGGTTAGAGCTTGTAAAGCTAAAAATATAAATCGGTGAGCGCTCGCTACAGCGAAAAAAAAGTGGCAGGGTGTCGGGAGATTTGACAGGCATAGCTCAGGTGAGGAATAAAGGCACGAGGTTTCACATTGCAAATCCATTGCGAAACTTCGTGCCTTGCAGTCCTTATGTTAGTTTATACCAACCACAGACCAAGCGAAGTTTATGAGATGAACTTATTTGGAAAAATCAAAGTAGCCAAAAATCCGAAGATTCCGGTAACGGCGATTATTGCAAGATCCGGTATTTGATTCTTCACATTCTGTTTTCTGCGTTTAATCAGGAAAATTGCAAAGCCAACCCAGATCATGTTCAGGAAAACCCAGATAAATCCTGGTGAAACGCGCAAGGCAAACCTGATATATCCGGTATTCTTATCTTTTGCAATAAATTCGGCAGGGAATAGCCATGAGAAAATCTTCCCTTCGGTCCGCTCAAAAAGTGAAGGCCATTCCTCCGAATATTTGTCAACCGGCTCATACATGTCATCCATAACAAATACCTCAACCCGGTTATCGGAAGTCACGGCCACAGTACGGTTGAAAATATCTCCCTGTATGCGCAGCTCATCCTTTTTCGGGTCAAAACCCTCGATCGGAAGTTCAACGAGATCGTAAGCTTCTTGCGTAAGGATATAGACCTGGTTCGCAGCAGAATAAACAAAGCAATAAAACTCACGGTTTCTGACTTCGGTGCATTCGATAAAGCTGATCCGGAAATTCTCAGGGGTCTCAACTCTTACAACAAAAGGCTCCCCTTTTACCATCTTAATATGGAACAGTCCGTTGTTGCTGTCGGTAATAAAATAGCCGTCGTCCCGGGCCTTGCGGGTTGTTGGAAGTCCTGCAATGAGATTCCCCGGGAACACAAAGTCCTCTTCTGCAAGCGCTTCGGTAAAAAGCTCACTTTTCTCATTGTTGAGTTTATTGGAACGGGCATCAATGAATTCCACGCGCTTGCCGATCCGGAAGAAATCCTGAGGCATTTCAAGGTTAACCCTGCCGCTTTCCGATTCGAACATCGGATATAGTTTTGGCTCCGGATAATACCGGCTTTTGGGCTGATACCTGTAAAAGAAACTGCTCTGGAAAAGGGAATGCGGATCCATTTCAACCCCGTTAATAGTATCGTGCATGGTGCCGTTTGACATCAGCTGGCGAAAATAGGTCATGGGCAGTAATTGCTCATATTCTTCCCTGGAGTAGATCGTCCCTTTGGTGTCGGTACGGATAGGATCATCGCCCGGCTTTAGAATCATGAAATCGTTGTTAATACAACTGTACATTACATTAGGTGCTTTCGGAGCCTTTTCGAAAGCTATCCAATACAACTTTGGAATTGCTACAGAACCCGCTAGTATTGCAATTGCCACTAAAAAATATCTGCTTAATTTTACCATTTTACATTTCTCCTTTCCTGAATCTGTAACCTGAAAACAATATTGAAATACTTGCCATCATCGCACTGATGAATAGCGGCAACATAGCGTGAGCATATGCGGCCTGTTCTGCCCGGATATAAAACAAAGTGATGAAACCAAACGCAACCAGGGCATAGAAGATTCTGAATTTCCATATAGGCTCCAGTATTATGGTGGATACCATGAAATAACCTACCAATCCGCTAATGATCCATGGCAAGACAGTAAGCACAGCAGCCACGGTCATTTCTATAGGGAAATAGTACCGACAACCTGCAAAAAACAAGAGGAAAAGCAAGAGGTAGACAGCAACAAGAACAGCAGTGCCAAATAGATGCATCTGCAGCAAAATTTTGTTTTCTTCCACCGGTAAATGGAAAGTCAATTTCATCCTTTTATCCACTGTTTCGGGAAAATATTGCGACAATGCAAGGGCTATCCCGATGATGATGGGGATAAACTTCAGCAGGGTAAAAAAGTTATACTTCATAAAAAGGATCGAATACCAAAAGTTATTAGCGTCGGTTGTGCGAATATCATGGCTTACTTTCAGAAAAACAAAACCGCAAACCAGCAGAACCACGACAATCGAAAAAATGGCTGTCCATCGAATTTTTAGCCACTCCTTATAAATAATAGATTTCCACATAATTGTTTTTTTAAATGTTAGTATTTTCCGGTTAGCCCGATGAATGCATCTTCCAACGACATTGTCACCTCGGTGAAGCCTGTATAGTTAATCTGGGAACCCGACAGGTACTGCTTAAGGTTTTCTTCGCTCGCATACGTATAACACTCCACCTTGTCGTGGATTTGTTCGACATTCCAAATCAGCTCGTTTTTCGGGATTACAGCTTGTGGATTATCCAGGGTAAACCTGAACTGTTTGAAGTTTTTCATAAACTCGCTTATTGGCTGTTGGGCCAGTATACGGTTGTAGTCCATAATCAGTACATCGTCGATTAACCGCTCCATGTCCTGAATGATATGAGAGGTAGTGAAAATGGTTTTCTTTTCAGCTTTGGCATATTCTCTCAGGTAATCGATAAACAGCCTGCGGTAGCCGGGATCCAGACCCATGGAGAAGTCATCCAGGATCAGTAAATCGGGATCCTGGGCCAGAATCAGACCCAATGCCACCTGCGAACGCTGACCGCATGACATGGTTGAAATTTTCTGCAAGGGCTGAACTTTCAGCTTTGCCATCAATTCCCAATAAGGCTCACGTTTCCAGTTCGGATACATTCCCGAATAGAATTTCTCGATCTGGGTGATATTCATAAAGGCATACTGGATGTGTCCCTCGATAAGGAATCCTATCCGGGCTTTGTTTGCCGGTGTGAGGTGTTGAGAATCCTCCCCGTAAATATAGCAGTTCCCGCTGTGTGGCTGCAGAAATCCATTAAGAATGTTAATGGTGGTTGATTTCCCTGCACCATTCTTTCCAAGGAGGCCTAAAATACTACCCTCCCCGACATGGAAACTGAGGTTTTCATAAACCAGTTTCTTGCCGTAATAATGGGTTAAATTTTTACATTCTATTGCATACATATTTGCTTTATTATAGGTTTCGTAATGAATTCAAGGCTGCAGTTTCCCAAACCGCCAATTCTTCAACGGCAGGGAAAACCATTCTAATATATTGATTTACAGTTCTATCTGTTAATAATTAGTTTTTGGGTTACTACTTCACCTTTTAGTGTTTTACACTTAACAAGGTAAAATCCCTCGGGAACGTCAAGGATTGGGATTTCGGGGGATGAAAGGAACTTTCGGGTTACAAGCCTTCCGCTCATATCAAAAATATCAACCGAACGTATATCGGGCTCGGTCAGGGTTATCGATCTGCTTGCCGGATTAGGGTAAAAGAAGGGCTTCCCTGTATCGGCTGTTTTTACGGAATTGGGTTCAATAACGGTGGTTGTGTCGATATCCCCCGGGTAAATCATGGCTATCCAGATATTTTTGCCTTCCTGTGGATCGTCGAAATTCTCCCCGGTATAAAAGGAGAGAGCTCCTTCGTAAGAGCCACACACAAGAAGTTCGTGATCAGAACCCATGGTCATTCCCCAGCCGTAAAAATGACTCCGGTTGGTACCATCGTTATAAAACGCGCTGGCTTTTCTTCCCCACAGGTAGCTTCCATCCATGTCGTGCCGGATGATCAGTCCTGCGTTTCCGTCCGCATCTATAGAGAACTTGTCAGGTCCAAAAACTGTTTCGGGGTCCAGAAAATATGCGGAAGTGTAAATTTCCCCGTCGGGAGCAATGGCAATATCGTGAGCGCCTTCATTTTCCAGGCCTCCCTGCATATTTCCCCACTGCAGGTTTCCTGCCGGTGAGTATTTGCAAAGCAGGTAATCGTATTTAGCCCCGTTCAATTCCAGTTTCTGCAGGTTGCCATCGATGCTGTTAAGCTGAGTCTGTCCCTGAACGAGGGCTCCGCAATATATGTTATCATCGGAATCAAGTGAAAGTGTGTACGACATTTCAGAGCCGGCTGAGCCGATGCGGTTTACCCAGACAACGCTTCCGTTGGTTTCATTCAGTCGTGTCAGGTAAATGTCATCGTTTCCGGCAGGATTTCCCAGGGGAGTAAGACCAGCCACTCCCTGGATGGTTATGAACGGAGTTGCGGATACCATGCTGGCTGTAAAAGGAACAAATATGCCACCGTTTTTTCCTGCTTTGATATCCCTGGCAAATGATGCCTTCCCGTTTACTTTTGTTATCCAGTTTACCTCTCCTTCCGATGACAAGGAAACAACAACAGCGTAATTGAAAGTGGTCGAAGCGTTCGGATAGTCGTTTTTCACCTCAACCCCAGCAATTGTGATTGTGTTGGAAGGACGCAATGTTGCAACAATATTGTTGCCCGATACAGCCAGTTTTTCAAGCTGATCACCGGCAGGCCCCGTAAATCCCTTTACCCACAGGTACTCTCCGGAGCTGTTAAGTTTGGCAATAAACGCGTCGCCCAGTTCATCCTCATGGGGATAAACTGTTAATGCGCCGAAGCTTGTGGTATCGGAATACCGGCCTCCCACATATACATTGTTTTCGGCATCCACGGCCAATCCGAATGCGGTTGTTTTTGATCCTGAAATGGAACTTGCAGTAGAAACCCAAAGGACTTCGCCTTTCTGTGAGAGTTTCATTACAAACATATCAAGACTCGATGTTTCAAGGTGCACCGGCCCAAAATCGGCGGTATCACGTACATTTCCGCAAACCAGTAATCCTCCGTCGGGTGATGCTACACAATCGTAAGCCTCATCGTCACCGGCACCGCCAAAAGTCAGCAGCCAGCTGGTTTCCTGTCCATATAGCTCAAGGCCGGAAAACAGGAAAAGAAGTATGAATATTTTGTGGATCATTATGTTGTGTATATTGGTTTTTCATTTGTTAAAACAGCATTCCAAAACTGCATTCCGCATTCCATAGCGACTTGAAAGCCTTACCGGGAATCAGCCATCCTGAACTTGCTTTTAAGTAAAGTCTCTGCTGTTTCAAGGGAGGAAAATAAATCTCCAATTGGGCCTGTTCGGTCAAATATGATTTTGAGAGAATGTTGAAATCGTGAATAACAACCGGGCTGGTAATTTCGGTTCTTGCGGGTATGAAAGGTGTTGTGGGAGAGATATTGAGTTTACTCCCATTATCGAAAAATCCACCGGTAGTAAAAATAAGCCCTGCACTCCAACCTCCAGCCAGATCTTTGGTGTAATGGGCATGCATTTCCCCTCCCCACATAGCAATAAGCTGGGTTGCATAGAAAAAGTTCTCGGCAGAATGATGAAGCGAACCCAATTGCATCCCAATACTTTTTTGGGTGTGCCCCTCTTGTCCAAAATACATTTCTCCTGTCACACTCAAATCAATATTCCGGCTTTGGTATTCAACCTGTTCATTTTCATATAGGTACGACTTGGAATTTTTATTAATCCCTGTAAAACCCAATACAATAGTTTTCTGTCTCATCCGCAGTTTGGTTCCGGCATAAACTCTCCAATAATGTTCTTCAAAGGCAGCATCGCGGATGGCTGTGGAGGTGAATACCTTTGTGGCATCGTCCATGTTGGATGCATAAGGGGATTGCGTGGCATCTTCGAACGTATTCAGGTATTCAAGTTCCGCAAACCATTTGCTGTAACAGGTTTGACGACCTGCCTGTATAGCCCCGCCCAACTGCAATGCATCAAACCTATAACTCAGAGTGGACTTCACAAGGGGACTGCCATACTGCATCAGTCCATTGACTTTAAAAATCGCATTCCCCCCTACCCCATACTTGTTCATTACATCGATATCTTCCCTCTTGCTTCCAATTATTGCTGTGATTCCTGTAAACCAGCCATTTTGGCTTTTCCAGGTAACCGAAGGGTATATCCTCAGATTCATCCACAAACTTTGAGGCCGGGGGTCGTTGTCGCGGCCACCAAGTCCAACATGGTATTCTGTTTTCAGTCCTGCATGAAAACCGTGAAAAGAATTGATCGAAGCAATGCTGAATGATGTTTTAAAGCGATCCTTTAGCCAATCCCCCCCAATTGAATCGGCGATATAAAAGGGATTTGTCTCTGAAGGGTCGAACCGCATGTACCAGTCGGCATTTTTCTCATAGGCGCGATCGTAGTCGAAGCTTCCGGAGAGTATGGCCTTACCTGTTTTTTTAATTCCGAAAGTCCGGAACCCGATAAGATTGCTCAGATCAGCTTCGGCAGCCCGGTTAAAGTCGCCGTCGGTATGATGGTAGAAGAACTCAAAGCGACGGATTTCCGGCAAGGAGTCGATGCAAAGCCCGACAGCATTGCAGGTATTGAGCCAGAGTGTACCGCTCATCTGCTCTTCCTGGTCAAGAAGGTGCATGCACGCTGACCCGCCGTTCTGCGATTTCGCTGACGCAGCAAGCATTATTACAAGCAGTATGGTAACTATTCTTTTCATTTACTCAAATATTCCGGGTGTTGGAAAGGGGATGATTTCGAAATCCTCGCTGCTGTTATTAAAGTCCTGCAATATTACCCGTCCATCTATCTTATCCTCAACTTTCCGCCTGCAACTTTGACCGTTGAAAATCCCTGTGCAATATTGGAAGCCTGCATCCAGAGAAACCGGGAGCCGTTTGTATTTTCCCGAGCGCGGATAGGCCAGAGCTTCAAATCCATCGAGGACCCAGGATGAGGGAATCAGCATCACCTCATGCCCCAGTTCATCTGAAGGTTCAGGTACGATATTGGCGTTTTCAATGTTATCGGTCCGGAAGATCACAAGGCTCGGTCCATAGCTGTGAAGAATCCAGTCGTGTGTGCCATTTCGGTTGAAAAATACTTCAATCATATTTGGGACTTCGAGGATATCCACATCCTTTTGATTTTCGGGACGGTATATGTAAGTCTCCAGCTCAGCCGATGTCAGGTCGATACTGTTTGGGTTGCCATTGGGGTCATCCCTGTGGTTCATCCCGTCCTGGGCAATAATCATGCTGGCACCGGGCAAAATTGGCCAGGAACCGCCGTTTCCCGGCACTCTCCAAACAAACTCCAAGGCAACCGAATCGCTCAGATGTTGAAACTCCGAAACTTGTCCGTCGGTACTTCCATTGGATCCAAAACAGTTGGCAATGTAGAGTTTGTCGGCAAAGATCACTTTATCGGTATTATTGAAAATCTCCACAAAGTGGTCCGACCAGTAGGCTCTACCGTTAGGCGTGGTTGTACCTGTATAAAAGACTTCTTTTATAAGCAGGGTGCCGGGAATGGAAGACCTGAGGATAAGCGGTTCCACATTTATGAAATCGCTGATAAAGATATCCTGGCGGTTTGCGTTTAGATTTATAAGTTTCCCATCGGCAATATCCTGACTTGAAGGAATTGTATCACCCAAAGCCACTGCAAGGGAGGAAGGTATTTTAAGATTTGCTGAAATCCGGTAGGTTCCTCTGAGCACATCCGTAAATAATACCTGGCCCTGGTCGTTGGAAAAGGCTTCCTCAGTAAGCGAGTTTGACTGATTGATCAGTTTGACGGAAACGCCCGCGGCCATATCCTCGGTGTAATAAGCAGGGTATTTTATGGTAACGCCCAAGGAATAGGTTTTAGGCTCCTCCCCAAAAAACTCCCTGTCGCAACCGGTTAACAGAAGCAATAAGCCGATAATCCATATGATTTCTGGTTTCAGCATATTTTAAAAGGATATATTTATTTCCCCGCCAAACGAAAGAGCCGGATTTTGTTTATCATAAGTTCCGGATCTGATATTAGCATATGCCGGGTGGTGCATGAACATATTGTTTGCGTAGAATGAGAATTTGAAATTATCAGCAATTTCCTTGGTTACCCTGAAGTTCATATTCCACAGTGCCGGCTTTTTCTGCACATAAAACACAGTTTCGTCGAGGTTCCAGAAGAGGGGCGAAAACTCCGCCGAATGAGACTGGGCTTCGGTAAGAGCAAAGGTGTGCCCGGCATCGTCTACATATCCCACAGGATATTGGTTTCTTATAAATGTCCGATCCTGCTCAAACCAGGAAACCTGAAATGCAAAAGAAGCCAAAAATCGGATCGACGGAATGTGTTGAATTACCCTGAAGGTGGTGAGAAAATTTCTGGATTCATAGGTATTAGAGGGATATATCCCGATCATGCGCTCCGTGTTTCCGCTAAAAAACTGGCTGTTCAGGTAAATCTGGTTGGAATTGTCGTATGAAGTGTTTACCATCCATGCTCCCGTTAGATTCAGGGAGGTTCCGGTGAGTGGGATTTTTGGGGAGTTATAGGTAAACTCCAATCCGCGTCGGGTATACGACCTGTTATTCTGGGGGATTTTATATGTGCTTCGGGCTACAAGAGTATCAACGTTTATGGTGTCGAGCATAGGCTGCATACCAAATCCCGGGATATAAAAGAAAACGGAATACGAAGGGTAACTGACGGAAGCCAGAATATCTTTGAAACTATATCCGCTTTCAAGTTTCTCGTCGTACAGGGTGACGCTGAGATTGTTTTGCTTTTTCTCGAAATCAAAGCCGACCTCCCACTTTTTCATCACCGACATTCCAAGATTGCTATTCTGCTGTTGGAAAACCCGGGTTGTAACGATTGCCAGATTTTCATCCGGGTATAGGTTGGAGTATTGCTGGAAACTGGAAACATCCATATAGGCATTATCGGGGTAAAGATAAATCAAGGCCGGCGATTTTGCCGACAATCCATAACCTCCCCTGATTTTTATAGCATCCGAAAGTTTATACGTGACATTCGTCCTGGGTAGTAAAACCTGTCCGAATTCACCTTCCGAGAGGCTTAAAGGCTGTGTGTTTTCAAAGCGCACACCCAACTGCACTTTCAGTTCGCGCTTCGCAAGTTGCGTCACAACCAGGTCCTCGATATAGGATGCCAAAATATTGAGTTCGGGGATATCCGAAAACGCTCTTGGACGGGTCGAGGAGGGTGGAAAATAGCCATTTTCGAAAAAACGTCCTTCACCGTAGTTGGCTGAGATTTTCCATTCAGCACCGGCAATCAGCTTATGTTTTAGAGGTCCGGTTTGCTTAATCAGGTTATAGTTCAATTCGCTGAAAAAATTAAATGGCTTTCCTTTGATATAGGTAGAGCTAAGGTACTCCGAAGGGATGAATGGAACCTCGAGGGTTGTATCGTTCATTGCCACGCTGAGGAATTTCACGGATCCGGAGTTGAGCATCCGGGTGTACGATTCCTGATCTTCGTAGTTTACAGAGACATTGTAATCCAGATTACTGATCCATTTTTTATTAAGGTTTAGCTTGCCGGAGGTTGTGATTCGGATACCATTTTCTTCTGAGAATCGTTTCTCGTTGCTCAGTGCGTCCTTATCGTCGCGATCGGTATCGAATGTCCGGAACAAATCCATGGAAGCTTTCACATTCCAAAAGTTACCAAACAAACTGTTTGAATACGACATTTTACCCGTTGCCCGTGTATAGGACGGTACAGGCACTCTCAGGTCGGCCTGGGCATAAGCATAATCGATATCTGCATTCAGCATTCCACCCGACTCGCCAAGTCTCACTCCTTTACCAAGGTAAGCCACTGCAGTAGTTGCGTTGAATTTCACTTTTGCCGTTGCAGGCATTTCTCCATTTTTTGTATTAACAAGCACTACCCCGCTGGTCATGTCGCCATGCTTCACAGAAGGTATTCCTTTGATTACTTCAACCGACTCGATGTTATCGGCCGGAATACGGCGCAAATCGACTCCCCCACCACTAACCGTCTCGAAATAACCGGCAGCGCCAATGGTTGATGTATTGGTTACCTGGAGGTTTGCATTGTTTGAGAGCGGCGCCCCATCGATCACAATCGACGTTCCCATGGCACTTATGTTGTTGTCGGCATTTGAAGCAGAACTGCCTCGCAAATTAGCCTGGGAACTACTGGTAAGATCACTGTTTCCCGCTGTCTGTCCGGGCATAAGCTGAAGCACATCGCTAAGACTTGTAGCCTGTACGTGTTCAACCGCCTGCGCACCGATCATGGACGAAGATGCCATGGAGTTCTGGTTTTCGCGTGCAACGATTGTAACATCACCAAGACCAAGGGTGGTGATTTTCAGGGAAACGTCAAATTGCTTTTCTTTTCCTGCTTCAACATCCACCATGCGTTCTGCCGACTGGTACGACATCATCTGAAAACGTGCAGTATAACGGCCTGCGGAAAGTCCGGGAATCCGGTAAAAACCATTAACATCAGCCATAATGCCAATCTCAGGCTCTATTAGATACACGGTTGCAAAAGGTAAACCCTCACCGGTTTGCGCATCTGATATTTTACCAAAGAGAACAGCCCCTCCCTGAGCAGTTGCCTGTAAGCAAAACAGCAGAAGGATGAACTGAACAATTATGGTTTTTATCAAATTCATCGGATCGGTCTGAAGAGGATAGTGTTAAGGGAATAAAAAAGTTGGACCAGGACAAAACATTCTTTGCCCCGGTCCGATTTCATACTTAATAGACGATTAGTTTGGTTAATCCTGTCTTCCCGTTCAGATCGGTGAGTTTCACCTGATAAATTCCTTTGGAGAGGTTTAATTCAACCGGGATTCCCGTTCCACTGTAATCAATCTGACGACTCAGTACAACTTTGCCATCGAGCGAAATCGCCTCAAATGTCATTTTCCCTTTAGCCATGTTTGATGGATTAACTTTTACAGTACTTCCATCCGAGGGATTTGGGTATACTCCGATCAGGGAAAGTTTGCCATGACCCACAGCGGTAGCATCCAAAACTGTAACATCGAAGCTGCAGGTAACGAAATTTCCGGCCTCATCGGTTGCTGTATAGATTACGGTTACGGTTCCCGGTGAAAACAATTCACCCGACTCGTTGGTCGAGATCAGGGTCACAATGCCGGAGTTATCTGTAGCTGTTGGGGCAGTCCAGGTAACTGCAACAGATGCTCCATCGCCTGAGTACAATGTGATATTTGCCGGACAAGCGGAGATAACCGGATTAGTGAGATCGCGCAGGTCCACAACCGTAACATCAAAGCTGCAGGTAACGTCATTTCCAGCCTCGTCGGTTGCAGTATAAACCACGGTGTTTTTTCCGGGAGCAAAAAGTTCACCGGGCTCATTGGTAGTCGTAAGTGTAACCACACCGGAGTTGTCGGTCGCTGTTGGGGCTGTCCATGAAGCTGCAACGGTTGTTCCTGAGGTAAGGTCAAGTGAAATATTTTCGGGACATCCCTCAATAACAGGGTCAATCAGATCATCAATATTCAAAAGTTGTGTATTAACGACCGTTTTGCAGAAGTTGGAAGCCGCTAGAGAAACTTCATACTGGCCATAACTTGTGTAGGTATGTTCCGGCTCAAACTCCGTCGATGTTGATCCGTCCCCAAAGCTCCATATCTGGCTGTCAGCGTTTGAAAGGTTTTCCACAGTAAGTTTTTTGTCGTCAATGCTGCTTGTCCAATCTGCATTGAGAGGAAGGAAATTATCGATATACGCGTGATAAACCTTGCCTCCCGCACCCGAGGCCAGAACTTCCCGGTTAAAAACGGCGAGTTCAAAGAAGGATCCAAGGCCTGCAGCATTAAGCTCCCAGGTATTTCCTCCATCAACCGATACTTTAAGGGTTTGCTGATCTTTTCCGGTTAGAAAAACGCCCTCGGCAAGACTAACAACGTCGAAAGAGTAATCGGTAGGATTCACTGTCCATGTCGAAAATCCGTCGGTTGTTTTAGCGGTACCATACTGAGTGGCGGCTATTAGATTCAAATTGTCAATCATAATCAGATCGTTAATCGAGCCTAAAGCATCAACGGCGAGTTTCGTCCAGCTGGCTCCTCCATCGACAGTTCTCCACAAGAGTTTTACGCCTGCCAGGTAACCTGTCATCCCATCGGCTGAGAATGCAAGGGTATTAAGGGTTGAAGAAAAGGTAGGAGCATAAATGTCATCGCTGATAATTGTCCAGCTTGCACCGCTATCCACAGTTTTATAAACATAACCATGTTTAGTGGTAGTTAAGGCTTCCTCCCAACGGATAGCTGTGAATGCCGTGGTGGAATTGATTGCGGTAACCGGGTAGAAATATATTTTCTTTCCCAGGGAAACATCGGTAACATCGCTTCCGCTGGCGTTTGAGAAAGCGGAAATCGGAACTAGCGTCCAGCTGGCACCGGCATCTGCGGTTTTCAGCATAAAGCCTTCCTCAATCGTTTTCCCGGCTGCATATGAAAAGTTGGCAAGGCCGTTCTGAGCATCAAAGAATGAGAGGTCAGTGGCGATGTGGCCAATATAATCAGCAGAGGGCAAAGCTGCAGGCAGCCAGTTTTCCCCACCGTTGTTTGTATAAAAAATTGCGGTGTTATTCCCGACAATTACAGCGGCTGTGTCTTTCTTTACAACAACGAGTTTCTGAACCGTTTGGTCACCGATAGTATGCAATGCCCAGGGAGTTGCAATTGTATCGACAACTACGGTTGTAATCTCTGAGTTTACTTCGCCGAGAGTGTTAATCCCCTTTAGTGAAATATCGTACTCACCATAAATTGGAATATTATAAGTTGTAAGATCGCCTGCAATTTGTTTGGCTCCGATTGTCCAGGTGTAGGTACCGATATTCTCTGAAAGGTTTACAAAATTGAGAACGTTACCCAGCTGTTCAACGGTAAAGTCGACCTTTGGATCAAGAAGTTGTTCAGGAGTAGTTACATAGGCAATCCCAGATGATGCCAAAGCATAGATCTTGTTGTTAAACAAGGTAGCTTCGAACAAGGTTCCTGCGCCATTTGCGGCAACCTGCCAGCTTGCGCCCCGGTCGAGGCTCCTGTAAGTTTTATTGGCTCCACCGGCTGCAAGAAACACGGTATCCTGGCAAATCAGGAAGTCATTGGCTCCATCGGTGGTAAGTTGGCTCATTGTAAGGAAACCATCCCTCGTAACCCAAACCCCAGCCAGTGTAGCAAGGTAAACCGAATCTTTATTCACCACATGAATATCATTGATATATTTGGTATCCAAAAGGGTTCCGGCCGTGCTCATTTTGGTCCAGGAAGCACCCCCGTCAACCGTTTTGAGAATAAGGGAGTTGGATCCCACGATATAACCGGTAAGCTCATCGCTGGCAAATTCAACAGCAGTGATTGTTTTTGTAGCGCCGGCAGCAAAGTCAGCAGAAACGACAGACCATGTGAGACCTGCGTCGGCAGATTTCAAAACGAACGAGCGATAAGTCGTTGTTCCGATTTTGTAATTTATGGTTGTAAAGCAGGTGGTTGCGTTGCTAAAGCCCAGCCCGAAAAATTTCTGTGTGTTACCCGTTGTTGGATCATCGGGAGTACCAATCAGATCGGTAACAACCTGCGGCATATTGATTCTTGTCCAGCTGTCACCCTGATCGGTGGTTCTGAGCAGAAAAGAATCCTGTGGCACAACCAGGCCTGTATTCAAATCGCCAAAATCGATACTCATCAGGTTTTTGAGAGGAACACTTTCGGGGGAAACGTCAGTCCATGTCTGCCCCGAATTCACAGTCTTATAAATCAGCGAATTACCGAATGTGGCCAATGCCTTTGCATCATCGAAAACATATATTTTCTGGCCTGTGCTGCCAGATCCCATATCTGTCGATACCCACTGCCCCATGAGGAGAGTTGGAAGGATTACTAAAAACAAGCCTAGAAGAGTCAGGTTCTTTTTCATAATGATCGTATTTGGTTAATTAAACTTCAAATTTCAATAATCAAGCATTGGTTAATCTTCTTTAAAAACGAAGGGGTTTGCTTTCGCACCTTCAGTTCCATCTCTGTATGTATAGTAGAGAGAGTCGGAATTCATTTGCTCCAGCACTTTCACTTTCTGAATCAGGGAATCGAGGTACGCAATTTCCACCCATTCCGCGCCAGTATCATCCAGAGAGGTGGATAGGGCTAGTATTCCGTCTTCGCCAGAAATATGGCTGATGAGGTAATTAAGCTCGTTCTTGAACTTGCTGTTTTCTCCCATGTGAACTTTGAAAGTACTTATCTGTTCCGACTTGTAACTTGTGTATTTATTGAACCGGGCTTGTGTTGGGACATACATTTCCTTTCCATAAACGTCTATCTGCAAGGTATCGGTATTTGGACCGGTAATCACTTCATAGTTCAGATTTACATTATACTCGTTTTCATTTATTGTGTACGAAAGGGTTTTACTCTCAAGAACCGTTACCAGCTCAGAAAGGTCCAGGATTGTATCCCCCGGGAAATAAATAGAGACCAATACCGGGCAGCTGTATTCGGTTTGAAGCGCAACCGCGTTCGTGTATTTCAGGAGCAGTTGCTGGAGGTAGTATGCATCCATGGGATCGAAGAAGTTTTCGAGACTAACATTGACTTTAAGGATTTCGCCCACTTCTCGTTTCACCGGTTTGAAGATCTTTTTAACCGGAGTGAAAATGATTTTCTGGAGCATCGAATCGTTAAGCATGGCAGGGTTGTACCAAACTTTCACCTCGTGGCGTTTCACATAGGTGGCAACTCCATAAACGCCCTTCACTTTTTGCATCTGAGCGGAGAAAGCTGCCGAACTGCCAAAACATTTAATATTTTTCAAGCCTGACTGGGAAAAGACGGCAGACTGTTCGATTTCCTCGGGGGTTCCCCATTTCTCGTCGATGGTTGGGATTTCCCAAACCGACTTCAGGGAGAAACCGATAATGAGGAGCACGGCAAGAACTGCTGCGGGAAGCCAGTTCCAACTTTTGCGATTGATTTGCAGGGTGTTTTTTTCAGGGCAATGTGTGAGGCAATCCCCGCAAAGATTACAGTCGATGTGAGTAACTTTCACCATATTGGCCACATCGATTCCCTGAGGACATTTCTTGCTGCAGATATTACAGTTGATACAACTATCGAGCGAACGTGTAATGTTTACAGGAGAGAGAGCCACCTTCTTCATTTTCCAAATTTCCAGGATATAACCTCCTACTGAAACAACTCCCAATGGCCAGATCCAGTGAATATTCAGATCGAATGCCAGAAGAAGCGCGAAAATCCCTATTACTGCAAGAAAAAACCAGAAAAACCTGAATATGTTTGAAATGGCACCCAGGGGGCAAAGATATTTACACCACAAAAGCCGGACAAAAAGGCTGCCGACCAATAAAATGGTCAAGGTAAGGATAGCATACAAAACCACCACATCGCTGTTGAAGCCGGAAGCCAGCGCATAATAGGGGTCAAAAGTTTTGCAGAAGAGTTCGCTCGATGTAAGGGTGAAATAAAACGTAATAAATAGAAGAACATATTTGAGCGATCTGAGCAATTTGTCGGCAAGTCCGGTAATGGTAAACCTGATTTTCAGGCGATCACCCAGTTTCCCGATTAATTCGGAAACCGTACCGATCGGACAGATGTATCCGCAAAAAAGTTTTCCGAATAGCATTGCGCCTGCAGCCAGCAAAAGCCCCATGATAATTTGGGTGCCCGTCATGGTGCAAGCCAGCGACCCTCTTGAGAGATAGCTCCCCAAAGCTTGCAAACCGCCAAACGGGCAGTAGGCTTCGAAGTCGGCTGTGAAAGTTTTATCGAAAAACAATCGGATTCCGAGATAGGCCAATATAAATAGAATGCCGAATTGAAAAAGCTGCTTATAAAAATTACTTTTCGGTTTGCGTTTTTTGGTGGTCATTGGGTTTTATTTAGTTGTCATGTATAGATCTTTATCCAGTTCAACACTCAAAAAGTGACTGGATTTGAATTGTTCAATAGTATTAGCTTCGACTTTTGGTCGCATATCATAGCCTCGCGATTTAACCTGCATTCCAAGTGTAAGGCCCAATATCAGGCTGATACCGATTACTGAGGCGGCGCTCAGGAATCTGCTGACGGGAGAGAGTTGAATTGTCTCGTGCGCCTCAACCGACTCGATACGGCTCATTACTCCCGTCACAAAACCCTCACCCGGAGCGATTTCCGCAAGAGTATGTATGGTCTGTGATTCAACAAGACGAATAAAATCCGCTTCGCTTATATTTGTTTTCTTTTTCATTTCGGACACTTGTAATTTATAAAGGACATAAACCGGCGAAAAAACTTGCGCTGCGTAATGAGTTTATTTCATTTTTCTCAGCCTTTCCTTTCTGGGACATTCCTTCTTGTTGCAAATTGCACACTGCTCATTCATCTCCATCATTTCAGTAAAGATTCCGGAAAGTTGTTCCGACTGCTTCTCGTCGCAGATTTCCTTAACGATTATGAAGTGCTTGATCGTTTGTTTTTTGATAGATGCATTCAGGTTTCCGATTCGCACAGCAATGGAATCGAGTTTTTCATCCGAGGGATTTTCGCCGGCCAATTCATCCAGGAGGGAGAAGTGTGCTTCACAAAGCAAATCTACAAGAACATGGTATGCACGGAATACTTTATCGTCTTGCTTAGCAATTTCGGCATACTGTTTTTCATCCAACTTAAGCTCTTCCCTCAAGAACTCCAGGGAGCTGATTTTCTGCTGAGCCGTGGCAGCAGGTTCTGCCGGCTTGCCGCTCATAACGATGAAAGTGGCAAATGCCGACAGGTTGACTGTCAGCAGTACGATGTTAAGCCACTTGATTGCTCGGGATTTCGGGTTTGAGTTCATGATTATTTACCGTTTTACTGATAATTTTTCCTGTAATAGTTTTTCAGATTGACCCGTAGATTCTTTTTAGCTCGAAACATAAGGGATTCAACAGTTGAGAGAGATAGCTCCAACATGTCACAAATAGTCTGGTAAGAACAGCCTTCCATTTTATGAAGAATATAGACTTTCCTTTGCCTTTCAGGCAATGCGTCGAGGGCCGCATCGAGAATTTGGCGTGCCTCTTCGTTAATAAGTGTCTTTTCGGGATTGTCGGAGCTGATTTGCTCTTTCCCGGTTTGCTGCTGGGAAAAATGAATATCGGGGGAGAAATTAAGTTTCTTGCTTTTTGCCCGCCAGTTTATCGACTTATTAAAGGCAACGCGATGCAGCCAAAAAGAGATGTCCTCGGTTTGCCTGAGCGTGGAGATCGATTGGAACGCCTCGAGGAAAACTTCCTGTCCCACATCCTCTGCATCGTCCCTGTCGCGAAGAATTTTATAGCAGGTGTTAACGACAAGGCATTGGTATTTTACGACAAGTAATCCAAAGGCTTCGTTTTCACCCTGAAGAACTCTCTTTACCAACGCCTGATCCGAATCACCCCCCATTTAGTACACTTTTTCAACAATTCACTTCAATTCCCAGCCTTTGGATAAAATAACTGCCTCTGCCTCTTCCCTGGTTCTGAAGAGATCCCCTTCGGTTTCCCACCAGGTATCGCCATACGACATTCCAATCTTGTCGCAACCCGGTACATCCATGAGGTTAACTTTTTCAATTGCTTTAAGTTTTATCTGGTCGGATTTGATTGTCATGACTTTAGCCTTCACCGATTTAGCAAGACTGGAACCATCGGCATTCTGCATTACAACAATACCATAGCACTCCACTCCCTTTGCAATCCATTCGCCAAAAGCAGCCTGAAGTTTAGGGTTCAGCTCTACGCCTGATTGATTGGATGTTTTAAGGGTTTCGGAAGCAGGATTTTCCGGATTTGAAGTTTTGCAACTGCTAAGGGAGATAAATACTCCAAGCGAAAGGATAAGGATTTTTCTCATAATGGATTTTTCGAAATTAAATATAAAGACAATGGTTTTCGAAAAAACTTGCACTCAAAAAATAATTTATAATGAATCTAAGGCATTTATTTTTTTATGTCGGTTGCAAATTTTTTCTTTCCACAAGAGTATCGATTCCTGAACATTTTCGCAATACCTGATTCCAGTGAAAAAAAATAAGGTTTACCTCCAGCTTCCAGCTGGAGGTAAACCTTACACTTACTCTAAAAATAGAAAAACTGAGGCCTTCTGCCCGTCTGGCTATTTCTTTTCCTGCTTTTTGCAGGTACTGATGCCAAAGGGGGCATAAATCGGGCAAAAGCTGATGAGACTGGTAAGCAGAAACACAATTGCCAGAATCAGTAGGATGATTCCCAGTATTCCCGGAATTACTTTGGTGAAATAAAGAATAGCGATGACTGCTGCAATAATTACCCTAACGATTTTGTCGATAGTGCCCATGTTTTTTTTCATAGTTCCTGGTTTTAAGGTTATTAGAATCAGACAACGCAACTGCAACAAGGATTATCCTGAACAAGGTACCATTCTGCAAGCTTGCTTCTCATGTTCAATTCATCCTGCACTAACAAAAAAGCAAGCGGTTTGTTTATTTTACATTCTGCTCCGAACAACACAACATTCGGGATTCAGCAAAAAGAAGACATTGCTTTTTCATTTGAATTGCTACTCAAGAAAGGATTTCAGTAGTGTTAGCAAACCGATCGAATTCGAAATATTGTATTTAGCCAGGGAGGGGCTTAATCCGATTTTAATGGTGATAGCCGATTCGGGCATTGCCCTGAAAAGGTATTCGTCGGTTTTATCATCCCCTGCAGCCAAAAAAAAGTCGAAATTTTCTGTTTTAATAAGAGATGTTGCAGCCTGGCCCTTATCGAACCTGCCATTTTTAACTTCAAGTACTTTATTGCCTTCAAGGATTTCGAAATCTGTTTTATGCCGAATGATCTCTGCCAGATCGTCGCGCAACTCATGCAACCAAAGCTGGGCAAAATCGGCATCAGTATTCCGGTAATGCCAGGCTATGCTTCCGGTTTTTTCCTCAAGAAAGGTACCGTTGCAGCGGTTCACATATTCTGTGAGAATAGGTAGAACGTCCTCTTTCCACTTTGGGTCCGAACTAAGGGTTGCGGTCCAATTTTCATTTACAGGCCTAATGAAATAGCCATGCTCTGCAACCAGGGTTACGTTTGCGCCTTCAAATTGCTTTTCGAGAAAGTCCTTTCCCCTTCCGCTAATAATAACCACCGTGTTTTTAACATCCTTCGCCAATTCCTTAACGATATCAAAAGTGCTAAGGTCAATAGTTGCCAATTCGGGGTATTTGGCAAATGGCACCAAGGTACCGTCATAATCAAGAAATATAATTCGTTTATCAGCCTTTTGGTAATCGGAATGGATTTGCAATGAGATGGGCGTATTGACAAACTTCACGCTCATGCGCTTTTGTTGTATTTTGGTGTCGTTTGCCTGATCGAAGAAATCAAAGGCCCAGGCAAATACGTTATAGTTCGAAATTCTCGACTGCATTCTGACAATTCTTGATTTTTTTTCTTCGAGGGGCATTTCCAGAGCAGTGCAGATTGATTCGGCAATTTCAACCTTGTCTACCGGGTTGATTAATAATGCTTCACTCAGTTCAGCCGCTGCTCCTGCCATCTCGCTAAGAATTAGCACTCCGGTATGCTCGACCTGGCAGGCCACGTATTCCTTTGCAACCAGATTCATACCATCGCGCAGTGGAGTAATAAGACCAACATCGCTTAAATCATAGAGAGCTACCAGCTCGTTAAACGTCAAGGATTTGTACTGATAGATTATTGGCTGCCAGGCCAGGGAATTGTACTTTCCATTAATCCGCCCTACCGCATATTCGATCTCCTTTTTCATTTCCTTATACTGCTTAATCTTGCTTCGGGAAGGTACAACAACCATATTGAACACCACCCGGCCATGCCATTCGGGATGTAATTCAAGGAAGGTCTCATATCCCTGAAGCTTTAAAAGCAAACCCTTGGAATAGTCGAGCCTGTCGACCGAGAAAACCAGCTTGTAATTTGACAGAAAAGCCTTTATCTTGCTTTTTTCAACCAGCACGCCCTCGCTCAGGCATGCGGAATGAAACTTGTCGTAATCAATTCCTATCGGGAAAGCATCGGATTTGACAAGTTTATTTGGGGTGTAGATTTGATTCTGGTGACATTCGTAGCCGGTTGTCCGCTTAACCGATTTGATGAAATTTTGAGAATAGTCATTGGTGTGAAAACCAATTAAGTCGGCTCCCAATAGTCCGTTTATGATTGACTCCCTCCAGTTTCTGGGCATTAGTCTGAATATTTCGAAGGAAGGAAATGGGATATGCAGAAAAAAACCGATGGTTGCCTCGGGAAATTTCTGTCGGATCATCTCGGGAAGAAGCATTAGTTGATAATCGTGAATCCAGATGAAATCACCCGGCTTTATGATTTTCACGATTTCATCGCAAAACCTGGAGTTAGCCTCCACGTAAGCCTTATAATACTCGCTTTTAAAAACACTATAGGAAGTGAAATAATGAAATAAGGGCCAAACAAGATCGTTACAAAATCCCCCGTAATACATCTCATTTAGTTTCTCGGGCAGAATAACCGGTGCGATATCAAAAAAATCGTTCTCAAATTTAGCCCCTGATGCACTACCGGGCAAATCATCCGCAATGCCGGCCCAAACAATTTTACTGTCGGCAATCTGGCTATTGCTTTTCCTGAAGTTCTCCGACAATGCCAGAATTGCAGAAACAAGCCCTCCCGAATTTTGCTCAGCCTTTAAGCCTTTTTTGGTTTTACTGAATTTGAAAGGCAACCGGTACGCCGCAATTACCAATCTTTCAAAATGCCTTGTTTTGTTCATGTTTTGTAATTGTTGACAGGTCTGAGTAAAGATAACCCGATATCTTACAAAAACGGTAAAAAAAGTGGTAAATTGGGCTATTAACCTATATTGCACACATGGATACCTATATAAACAACGAATCCACCAAACTGGTTTTAGCAATAACCTCCTTTATTGCGGTACTTGTAATTGTCTATTTTATCTATCGATTCATTGTATCGGGATTGCAAAGAAGAGTCTCCGTAACACCCGGGAAAATAGATGATTTCATAGTGCAGCTATTTAAGATCCCTGCCTTATGGTTGATCTACTGGATTCTTTTGAAGATCTTCACCCACGTTTTCCTGACCAGCCTAACTGTTTACCCCTATCTGCTGCACGTCAACTCATTACTTCTGATATTCGCCGTTTCGTGGGTTGCCATTCAGTTTGCAAAAGCCGGTGCCTATTATCTGCAGGGGAAACTGGATCTGAAAACTGCCAACAACCTTCAGGCACGCGAGAGGCTCACGAAAATTAAAGTATTCAACACTATTGCAAACTCGGTTATCGTAATCATTGCAATTTCTGCGGCATTGATGACTTTTGAGCAGGCACGTGCCATAGGAATAAGTCTGTTGACTTCAGCAGGGATTATCGGGATTATTATAGGATTTGCCGCACAAAAAAGCATCGGTATGTTTCTGGCGGGCATACAACTGGCGATTTCCCAGCCAATTCGAATCGATGATGTTGTTATTGTGGAGGAGGAATGGGGCCGGATAGAGGAAATAACACTAACCTATGTGGTAGTAAAAATCTGGGATGAGCGCAGATTGATTTTGCCGGTAACCTATTTTCTGGAAAAGCCGTTTCAAAATTGGACTCGCAAAAGTGCCGATATTACCGGAACAATATTTCTTTACGTGGATTACAGCTTCCCAGTGGAGAGCATCCGGAGCACACTGCCGGAATTGCTCGAAGGAAATGCCGATTGGGACGGCAGAGTGGTTAACGTACAGGTTACCAAAGCAACCGAGCATCATAAGGAGGTAAGGATTTTGCTTAGCAGCTCCGATGCCTCAAAAAACTGGGATTTACGTACGGACATCCGGGAGAAACTTATTGATTTTATAAACACTAATTATCCCGAGGCGTTTGCGAAAATCAGAATCAAAACCATTTAAAGCAGAGAAAATCGACCTATTGATAAAACCGCGTCTTTTAAGCCTTGTTTTTTTTATACCGGAATGCCTTATAAACCAGGTAAGCCACCACTAAAAAACCAAGGATCCAGAATGCGATTTTTAATTCATGATAGTACAATTCGAGCAGATCTTTTTGAGTATAGAGAAAATAGCCAAGGGCTGTCAGCACTGCATTCCAGATCATGGCGCCCAACATGGTATACAAAATAAAATCCGGTATTCTCATTTTGCTCAGGCCGGCAGGAATAGAAATCAACTGCCGAACGGCTGGCACCAATCGACCAATAAAGGTTGACAGATTTCCATATTTGCGAAAATAGTCCTCCGCCTTTTCTATTGATGCCGGAGTAATAAGCATCAGGTTTGCTACCCGTGTATCAGCAAGTTTGTAAATTATCTTCCTTCCCACAAACAGTGCAACATAATAATTGAACAGAGCTCCGATAAGGGCTCCCAGGGTGCTGAAAAGGAACACCAGCCAAACATTCAAATCACCCTGTGCCGCTTTCCACGCAGCAGGAGGAATAATTATTTCAGAGGGGAATGGAATAAAGGAACTCTCTATTGCCATTAACAAAGTGATTGTTCCATAATTTATGTGCGCCATATACCAATCGGCCACTGAAGTGAAAATCTCCGAAATCATTTATATCTGTTTAGTTTGCCAATATTTAACCTATACTTACCAATACGTTTCTGACAGTTGAATCAACGAGGGGGTGAAGATATAAAAATATGGCTTATGGTAATTATCCGTTAATCAAAAAACCACAGCCGGGAATTCTACTTTTCCAGTTTAAATATCTTAATGGAATTGTACTCTCCTATTGGCTTTGTCATAAAACTCTGTAGGTATGCTCGATTGGCTGTCTCCTCACCGTGTATAACCAAATATTTGGCACCCCTGTCAATCGATGCCTCAACAGCCGCACTGTCGGAGTTGTATCCGAGGCAACCCGTCCATCCTCTTTGATTCATGAGGTAGAGAGTGAAGTGAGTCATGTCGGGCAGGCAAACCACGGTGTCCATGGGTGCAATACCAATCGACCGAAGGTAGGGAGTAACCTCATGGTAGTCTTTATATTCCGGATGCTCGGTCCACCAGCCATAGTAACGTCCATACATCTCATTCCGGGAATGGTTCATATTAAACAACAGGAATCCAAGAAAAAGAATCTTCAGGTAATAACCTGAGAAGGCTTTGGGGAAGCGGTTTTTCAGAACCCAACCGAAATTCACAACCACAAAAACCAGCAGGATGTAAAGGTTAATAGTATAATAATCGTGATCCTTGAAAGTCGGGAACCAAAGGAGGACATAGGCAACTGTTCCCAGCAACAGCAAGATGTTCACAATCATCAGAAAACGACTGGCCTTCTTGATAAACGCCAATGTAAAGAGGAATGCCGCCGATAAAAAGTAAAGCGCGTAAACATGAAAATACTGGTTAAGCCATAATCCCTTAACATTATCCAATACCATTTGAATCTGGGACGAATCGAGCTCCCAAATTGGAATAATCCGGGTGGAGAAATAAACCGAGTTATGCAGCCCATTAAAATACTTCGCATAGAAAACCCAGGAGGCAATAACTCCAAAAGCAAACAGGATAGGCAAGGCTGTTTGAACCGGCTTTTCGAAAACCTTACCTTCAGTTCTGAATTTAAAAATATGCAGCAGCTCAATCAGAAATAGTATTGAAATGGCAACCAGGCTCATCAGAGCCGTAATTTTAAACGCTCCTGCCAAAAGGAAAAACAATATCGCGATCAGAAAATCCCACCTTATCCGGCTGAAGTAAAATTTAAGCAAAAAATACCAGCCAATCAGCGCAAATGCCAGTGCTGAGGAATCAGAAAGGAAATTATTCCCATAATAAACAAGAACAGGCGATGTGAAAAAGAATAAGCTGAAAGCCGCAGACCAGAAAAAATCGCCAAAAAGCATATAACACAACTTAAACAGATAAAACAAGCCCAGCAGAAAAATCAGGGTGTTTACCAGCCGGTAGATAAAATCGTGATAGCCGAATATTTTATAGAGACTCGCCACAAAATAATACCCGATGGGAATTTCACTCGGGGCCGAATAGCCGGATTTACTCCCGCCGGAAGTAAGATTGTGAGTCTGGGGCTGAAAGAAATGCATTCCGTTCTGGTAGTAATTCAGAGCAATGGATGCACAGTCGGACTGTCGCCAGTGATGAACAGATTGCGGCCGCTTGAGAGTTACCGAAGGGTAATTGTAAACAATGGCAAAAACCAACAACAATAAACCAAAACGAATATTTGGATTAAAAGACTGATTAATGGCCTGGACTTTCTTGAAAAACCTCACTTGAATAAATTTTATTTAGTTCAAAAGTATGGCTTTTTGCGAAATCGCCCCAGGTTCGCACCCTTCTTAATTGAAATGATGTCTGAAATGAAGCAATTCCCGATCTGCAAACCCTTGGTTAAAACCAGAGTCCACAAAGCCGGGAACTAAAGTAGGAAATATTTCAGAATCGAACGCGCTACTCCAGGAGTTTCATCCCCTCCATTGCAGAGGAACCTGAGGGTGTATTCATCAATGCCTTATTGAACAACACTTTAGCTTCACGGTATTTTTTTAGCTGGAAATTAGTCCAGGCATACATTACCAGTCCGTCGTAATCGAAGGGATAAAGATTTACAACTTTTTCGAAATACTTTTCGGCTTTCAGAAAATCTTTCTGACCATAGTAGATTAGTCCCAATCGGTGCATAACAACCGAATTATTCGGGGTAATCTCAAGGATTTTCTCATATTGTGCGATCACCGAATTCCAGTTTCCCATGGCTGCCTGAGGTAAAACAATTCCTAACCGCGGTTCAATGGCAAAAGGTTTTAAAAGTATAGCCTTGTTATAATAACTTTGCGCATCGCTGAACAATCCAGAGGAATAGGTAAGCCAGCCCAATCGCAGGTTAATTTCGTAGGAGTTCTCGTCATAAACATTTCTGAGATCGAGTATGGCTTCGGCCAGATTCCCGGAAGCCTCGTGAAGGTAACTGTTCTGAAAGCCCTCAATAACTTTCGGGTAATCCTGACTAAACCCGGTAATTGTTAAAAATCCGATTAAAACCCCAATACATAATTTTCTTAAAGTTTCCATGATATTCCAAATGTAAATGATTGATAATTAATTTCTCTGCTGTTAGTGCTGCCAAAAACATCCTCCACAGGCACGAACATCGATTCAGACTTGTAAAGACGGGCACCGGCAAAAAGTGACGCGCCCGATTTATACAAGGGTATGATAAGGCTGATCGATCTGATGTTTTTATTAAGTTCCAGACTGTTGTAGGTAAGTTCGGAAAAAGGATCGTAGAGATTCGAGAACTCCCCAAATGTTGAATATCCCTCTAACCATAAATGCTTAGCAATCTTAAAACCAAGAGTATAGGAATGCATAAACTGCTGAATTGCCGCATCTCTCTGCTTCTGACCGTGAAGGTACCCGTTTGCTGTAAGATACAGATTCAAATTGCCCAGAGGTAATATCGTCAGGGAGGCAGCGGCAGTATTCTGTTTACTCAGATTCAGGTTGGAAAGTGAACCTGCTAATGAAAGGGTAACAATGCCCAGGTTTTTCTCCAATTTTATCCCTGTCACCAATTCACTGTGACTATCGTACGAGTATACGCTTCTCTTGTTCCCGCTTCCGGCACCATACTCATAAAAGATCGGGACCCTGTAATTTATATAGGAGAATAGCGGGGATAACGTCAGTCCTTCAACCGGCGTTACATCAGCGCTAAGATGATAACTGAATTGCCTTATTTTCTGGGACTCGGAAATATAAGGGGTTGAATTCACCACCGCAAAAGCATATTCATCCTTGTTGAGCAAGTTAGCCGAATGGTGAACAATTATACTTCGTTGAATTCCGTGGCTGATTTCGAAATTAAAATTCATAAAACTATTGGGCAAAATCTGGCTACCGTCAATATCTTGGGGGGCAGTTTGGCTAACATCATCTTTAAGGGATGGATCGGCTCCTGTTCCAAAAGTCGAATTTATGCCTATTCCTGTTAATGGCTTTCGATCCTCCTTGCCCAGAAAATTCTTAAGGGCCGGGGTGAACCTCCCGGCCAATTTTTCCGCATCGGCATCGCGGGCGGTATACCGATAGCAATAGTAAAGATACTCAAGCCCTGTAGGATCATTGTTGCTGAATTCAAGCAGTTTTTTGTAATGAGGGATAGCCTTTTGATACCTGCCTTTCATGAAATAGGCATAAGCAATCCGAAGGCGCAGATAGTAATAATCAATCCCGTTGTCGATGGCTGTTGTTCCCACCTCGATAATCCTATCCCAGTCGCTGTCCAGATAAGCCCTGAATGTTGAAGTATCGGCTTCGATAAAGGTCATGGGCTGCTGTCCCGTAAGATTTTTTAAGGGGATTAGCACCAGCAATATGAGAATGAAAGTCTTCATCGTGTAAGGATTACTTTCCTGTTCTTGATTGTTGACTGAATGGACGCGATGCCGGACGTGTCAATATCGATAAGGAATTCGAGTTTATCCAACTTTTTGCGGAAAAAATAATTGCTCATTATGGAAACCAGCCTGATTTCTGAAGGAGTAATCGAATCGTCAATTTCTTTGCAGGTCAGGGTGAACTCCGATTTGGCAAACACCACAAACGGGCTTATAAAATCATAAAACCACAATATGTGTTTAGGATAGGTCAGGTAAAGCGGGAATTGATCCGTAATCATCAGATCCTGATAAAATCCCTTTTGCAATTTAAAAAGAGCCTGAAAGAACAGAAAGAGCTGGCTATTCATATTTCCCTCGAAATAAGTGAAAAAGAAAAGGTTTTTATCGTTCTCGAAAAAGGCTTTAGCTCCGGTCTGTGAACAATGCATGTACGACTGGTTATACTCGTTCACTTTCACCTCCCACGAAACCTTTTGGCTTTCCTCTCCCTCGGTGAATGTATACTCCAGCAACTGTCCCGGAATAAAGTTGAAAGCAGAAACCAACATGTCTGTCACCTCGATATTCGAAACTTTTTGATTAATTTTCGGTTTCGAATGGGTTTGCAACAAGGTTCCTCCCTTCTTATGTTCAATGTAATTGCTCAGGGGATAATCGAGTGTTCCCGAGCCAATGTAAGGATACGACTGAATCTGGAAATGCAGGTGGGGGAATGGCGAGCGACCCGAGTTTCCACAGTGGGCAATGATCTGTCCGAACTTGACCTCATCGCCTTTTTTAACCTTAAGGGTTCCCTTTTTCAGATGGCACAATTTCGAATACACCTCCGTGTCGTGCTTAATGATTATGGTATTCCCCCAATTATCCTTCAGATTCGACTGTCCGATCACATTGTCGTCGATCCCATCGAAAATCTCTTCAACAACCCCATCCTCCGGAGCGATAACGGGTTTGTTATAGCAAAAATAATCTTCCGGGAAATCACCCTCGTTTTTAAACTGTTTGTCTTCGTGGTTGGTAATAATAAAATCCCATGCATGCCTGTAAACTCCCTGATGCGTTATCTCGCCGCTATGCCCTTGTGAAACCTTCCAGGTTCCGTAAAAGGGAAGTTTAAAAGGCGTAAGGAATTTGTGTCTGAAACGCTCTTTGTTATTGAGGAAAATATAAAGGTTCTTTTCGGGGGAGTTATGTTGGAAATACACTTCCGACATGGTGTAGGAATAGCGCTCCCTGAATTTGAGCGAGTACAGAAAAAGCAGCACAACCAGGTTAAAAGGGAGGGAATAGATGGGTAAGCGGAACTGCAAAAAGACGATATTCAGACTTATTGTAAGTACCGCAACAAAAGGAATCAGCAGGATCATCCACAGGTAAGCATTACGGGAGGGAATGAGAAAGAAGCCTCCCAAAGCAATGGATGAAAGAATATAATTGAACCCAAAAAAACTATAATCATAATCGGTGATCTCAGCCCCGATAAGCCCGTAAAAGCCATATGCCAGAAAAAAACCGATGAGCGAAAGCGAAAAAGCGATTCTGGAAAAAAGCAACAATCCTATGGCCAGCACAAATCCTGTAACAATATTGTACTGGAAGAGAATAGCACTCAAAGAGATCAGATAGGCACGAATCCCACCGGGGATATTCATATTCCTGACGAAATCATAGGTGTCGGTAAGGGGTTTCCCTCCCAGGGTATAGAGCTCATTGATGGTATAGATGCCTCTTTCGTTTATTCCCAAGGCGGTGAAACTTCCGGTGGCCAGCATAAAAGCCCAGAGGGCAAGAATGAATGGAACACTCAGAAACGGCAGACCGTATTTTCCGATAACGCCCTGAAGCGAAACCGAGATGAAAAAGGTGAAGAGAGAAGCCAGAATTACAATAAACAACAGATAAAGCGATGGGCTGTAATACACCCCCAGGCCCAGCCCAACAAGCAGGCTGTTAAACCCCAGCAATCCCTTCTTCAAAACGCCTTTATCGAAACCCAGAATTCTCCCCGTGATTGCCGATGCAAGCACCGAAACCAGACCGAAAGCACCGGTATAAAAATCAAAAAAAGTAACGAGCATTATCAGCAAAGCAAATCCCCTGTGAGTAGAAAAAAAGATTTGTGAATAACTGTTAACGACGATTTGTAAAAAGTCACCCGCAACAGCCCTATTGCGAGCGAAAAGAAGCTTTGCTGATTTCATGCTGTTCCTATGCTTATTAACCAACTGATTTTATTTTAAGAACGGGTCTACAACTTAAAATCCAACAAATACCCGGGAATCCTGTCCATAGAGTTCATCGTTTCGTGCGTCTCGTTTTCCCTGATTACATGGGTATTACCTTGTAAATCGATCATAACTACTTTTGGCCGGTAGGTGATAAACTGCATCCATTGCGTCATATTGTAAGCCCCTACCCTTTTGATCACAACCTGATCTCCCTTTTCCAGCACGGGGAACTGAACCGCAGCTCGTATCACATCAATATTCATACATAAGGGGCCATAAATAGTGGTGTCTTCCGTATCGCGTTGCTTTATCCTGGAAGGTACGATATGATGCTCGTACCAAAAAGAAGTAAACAGATTATTTACGCCAATGTCGATGATCAGTGACCTCCGTCCGTCGACCAGGCGTTTATTCGCCAGCACCGTTCCCAGAATATAGCCGGCATCGTCGATAAGCGCTCGACCGGTTTCAAGGAAAAGGGTAGGCATGTGTTCGTACTGAATATCGCTGTTATTAAGGGCAGAGGTGATTGCCTCGGCATAATCGTCAAAGCTCGGACAAGTGTCGCTTCCGGGGAGATATGCTCCCTTGAGGGTATTCTTTGAGGCAAAGCCTCCGCCAAGGTCGATATATTTGATGTTGTGCTTATATTTCAACTCGATGCGCACAGCCAGGGCAGCGAGTTTTGATGTGGCAACCGAATAGGCCACCGGGGTTGTAATGTACGTTCCGATGTGGGTATGCAGGCCCAACAGCTCCATGTTCTCATCGGGCATGATTTTATTTATTGCGCTCCAGGCCTCCCCGTTCTCAAAATTGAAACCGAAGCGATCCCACTGGGGATAAATTCCCGTGTCCATATTGATCCTGATGGCCACTTTGGCTACCTTGCCCACCGTCGGGGCAATTGCCATGATATCGTACAACTCATCGAAGTGGTCAATATGAATGAGTGTGCCGTTTTCTATGGCAAGCTTTAGATCTTCCCTGGATTTGTCAGGGCCGTTGAAAATAATTTTATTTCCGGGCACCCCGTTTGCAATGGCCTTTGCGTATTCAAATCCCGAAACAACTTCGGCCCAGGAGCCCTCCTGGTGAAAAACCTTGCATACGGCATTGATATAATTCGTTTTGTACGACCAGGCGAACTGCACCTTGGGATAGCGGGTTTTAAAAGCCGAAAGGGCCTCCTTATAGGTCTTCCGAATTGTTTTCTCCGATATTACAAATAACGGGGACCCGTATTTTTCCAACAAATCCTGCACAGCAACATCATCGATATGACTGATAGGCTGAATAGATGTGCCCATTCCGAATTTATCAGGTACGCCGGCACTGATGCGGTTTATAACCGGCCTTTCAAATTTCAATTTTTCCATTATGCTTATTTTATCGGATTATAATTTTGTTGGAATGAATAAGTTGGTTCTGGTCGCTGATTGAATAAATATAGGCACCCGAACCAAGTTGCCCTACGGGGATGGACTGCATTTCGCCCTTTCTGACCGGGATTGATAAAACCCTGAGTCCATCGACCGTGTAAAGATTGAAATCGCCCTTAAAGTTTTCCGGTACGCTGCTTGTGTTTATCAAAATCTGGTCCTTTGTCGGGTTTGGAAATACAATCTGATTTTCAAAACCAATACTCCCAATGAAATCAGACGTGCCACCCAGACTATAAACATTTGTCACAACATCATAGTATAAGCCCAGCAAATTGTAGGTATAGGTATACGCCAGCAATTTATTTTCATTGCCCACATGTTTGACCTCGGCAAAGGCCCCGCCGGGAAGGCTTAACAGTTGTGTTCCGTTTTCGTTTACAACCCCCATGCCGTATTGGTAATAATACCATGTTTCGGTACTTACGTACTTCTCGTAGATATAAAGCAATTCGATCAGATCGTCGGTGTTGAAAATGTTTTTCGAGACAAATTTTATATCCGAGAGGTAATAGCCCTCCGGCACTGTAAGGTTAATCGTTTTCTGCAAAACATGATAGGTATTATAAATGCGGCATTGTTTCTGAGGCACGTCCATCAGAAAATACATATACTCTTCGTTGCCTACTTCGCTAACCCCGGCGGAGTATGGGTAAGAATGCTCGATAGTAATCTGGGTCAGGGCCAGAACTGTATTGAAGAAGAAAACTGCTGAAAATAATAGTGTTCTCATGGCTTTAGTTTTTTTTCTCGATTTCACCAAATATTGAAAGTTGCTCAAATTCCTGAATATCGCCTAACAAATCCCACGAATACCGAATAAACATTTTTCCAACCTGGTAAGTGGTAAACGGGGCAACCTCAATACCCATTGCAAGTTTTACCAGGGCTTCGGGAATGTTCTGTCCGGCTCCCACAGCCAGGTAAACCCAGGCGGGAATCCGGGGGTTGATTTCAATCATGTAATAATCGCCCGTGTTGGTCTTAATCATCTCCAGCTCCATCCCTCCCCTCCATTTGGTTTTTGAAATCAAATCTTTTGTAATGCGTATCATTTCCTGATCGCTGAGGGTTATGCCACTCCAGGCTTTGCCTTTATCGGTTATAAACTGCTTCCTCATGGGCACCGCAGCTATAGTATTACCAAGCCCGTCGCCCAAGGCAACCACGTTTACCTCCGTGCCCTTTATAAACTCCTGGATGATAACCGGCAAGCCCCATTTAGCGCTTATTTTATTGAAATGGCTGGTAACCTGTTCGCTGTTATAAGCTACGTAGGCGTCATAGAACTTACCCTTAACAAGAAGAGGGTACTCGAATTCTTCATCAAGCTTTTTGATGTCGCTGTAACCGGTTAGAATCTTGCTTTTGGGAACTTTGATCCCATATTTCTCACCATACTTTTCGAGGTTTGCTTTGTGTCGTTCCTCGAACTGCTCAAAGGTGGGCAGGAAAGTAGCGATCCCTAAATCCTGTAGTTTGGACTGTGACTTCATGAAAGTGTAAAGCTCAGCGTCGAGGTTCGGGATAATCAGGTTTATAGGATCTTTTTCGTGTATCTGAACAATGCGCTCCATATAGGCTTCGGTTCCTGTGGAAGGATAAGGGATCATATAAGTTTTGTCGATCATCCCGGGCATATAAATCCCCGGCTCAAGGTTTTCATAGGCAAGACCTATGATGCGGGCATCTATTTCCTTTGATTCCAGTATCCCCCTGATAACAGGAATCCCGGGTCCGGGATTGTCAGTGTTGCTTAAGCCTGTAACCGCGATGGTAAGTTTCATCTTTTCCATGTTAATCTTCCTCTTTCTCAATTAAATTAAATTGCCTCAGCATCATCAGGAACTCATCAAGATACCTGTGGAAAACATGGTCTTCGATGTCATAATTTTCAAGTACGGACTTCAAAATATCACTTTGGCTTTTCCCCTCGGCCAGCTGTTTGAAAATGATCTGTCCCGTTTTATTGAGATTAAAGGATTCTCCTGTATTTGGATCGAAAAGGAAGCCCGTCTCGCTAACGGCTATGTCTTTTTTTATTTTTATCATAATGCCATGTTTTTAATTTGCAATTATTCAGAATATTCGGTGTTGGGCGATTTCTCTAAAAACAGTTTTCAATTCTTTTGATGAATGGTAAGGTAAAAGGTTTAATCCAGAATTAAAAAAAAACATAAAATTCACACAAATCAGCATAAGCCACTAATTATCACAGGGTAAAAATTAATCATTCCCGGCCCTCTTTTCAATTACCAAAGAGCGTCTTTATAAAATCTTTATACTGAAGTCCCAAATAATTACAAAGTCTTTATAAAATCCATGTTTTATTTGCGCATTCTTTATGGAAGGTTTAATCTCCTTGATACAGTTCATGTGATCATGTAATAACCTGCCCTATACCATTAGGCAATTGAATGACAAGTATTATTAATTTCAAGATTGTATTTAAGGTAATCAGTCGCAACCTTTTCATCATCTCAGTATCTCTGCTGGCTTGTGCTTTGGTGGCAGTTTACTATTCCGAAGAGATCTTTCCCTTTTTAATTTCCTCATTAGTTTCCTTAATTGTTGGCTTAGGGTTCTACCTGGCAACCAGAGAACAAGTCGAAAACGATAGTCTGCAAAAGAAGGAGGCCTACCTTACGGTTACATTGTCATGGCTGTTTATAAGTCTGGCCGGTTGCCTGCCATACATCCTATCGGGCGCTATTCCATCGTTCGTAAATGCCTTTTTCGAATCGGTTTCCGGCTTCACCACAACAGGATCCTCCATACTAACGGATATTGAGGTTTTGCCAAAATCAATAATATTCTGGAGAAGCTTAACCCACTGGATCGGGGGAATAGGGATTATTGTACTTGTGATCATTGTAATGCCAACCCTGCACATTGGCGGTTACCACCTCTTTACAATGGAATCGTCGCTGCAGGAAAAAATACAACCCAAAATCAAGGCTGTGGGAAACCGCCTTCTGTTCATTTATGTTTTGCTCACGGCTGCTGAAACGGTTTTATTGCTTCTGGGAAAGATGAATCTGTATGAAAGTGTTTGCCATGCCTTTGGAACAGTTGCCACAGGAGGCTTTTCTCCAAAAAACGCAAGCATCATTAATTACTCCCCTTACATTCAGTATGTAATTATGATATTTATGCTTTTAGCAGGAACAAATTTTTTGGTACACTATTATCTCCTCAAAAAGAATTTCAAGAAAGTCAGGGAAAACGAAGAATTACGGTTTTATCTGTTTATAGTTTTCCTTTTGGGGGTAGTTCTTACATCGATTCTGTTTTTTCAGATGGGCAAACCTTTGGAAGAGTCGTTCAGGGAGGGGTTTTTCCAGATAATTTCAATAATTACCTGCACCGGTTTCGCTTCTGCCGATTACCTGCTGTGGCCCACCGTTGGCTGGGTTATTATTTTCTTCGCTATGTTTCTCGGAGGGAGTACAGGGTCAACTGCCGGGGGAATAAAAATGGTCAGGCATCTTTTGATATTTAAAAATCTCGCAAGGATTTTCCGGCAGCAAACCTCTCCCAATGCAATTATCAACATCCGCCTGAACAGAAAAAATGTTAGCGATGAGACCAACAATTCAATATTTACCTTTGTTTCGGTTTACCTTTTGGTGTTTGCAGCTGGCAGCCTTTTACTGGTAGTTCTGGGCGTGGATGCAAAAACCGCCGGGAGCTCCGTTGCAACCTGCATGGCCGGAATTGGTCCGGGAATCGGAACCGTAGGTCCGGTAAGCAACTTTGCTCATTTACCTGATGCAGGTAAAGTTATTCTCTCTTTCTTAATGCTGATCGGGAGATTGGAAATTTATACCGTGCTTATTTTGTTTACCCGGAATTTCTGGATGAAGTAAACTTCAGAAATTTTTCCTGCTTTTTATGCTTACTTTTACCATGCGGCGATCTAGATTGGGTTAAATCCGAAAAATGAACAAGCAACAAGTGCAAAAAACAAACTCAGGGATTTATTATTACCTGCTTGCTGCGGTAACAATTGGCGGCATAGCTTCCGTCTGCACTCCCCTTGCCAATACTCAGAATTACCATGTTGTGTCCTACATTTTGCTATTTGTTGTTTCGGTTCTGTCGACATTCATGGGGGTCGGCCCGATACTTTTGGCTTCTTCCTTAAGCGCTCTGGTCTGGAATTTTTTCTTCATCCCTCCTAACTATACTTTCCATATTGAAAAAACCGAAGACCTACTTATTTTCGGATTGTTTTTCATCATTGCGGCAGTAAACGGGGTCCTTACCACCCGGGTGCGAAGACAGGAGAAGTTAGCCCGGGAGCGCGAGAAACGCACAAATTCCCTCTTCCAGCTCACAAAAGAACTCTCTAAAGCCAGCGGTATTGACGAGGTTTTAAAGGTCTCCATCCAGGAAATCGAAAACCACTTTGCGCTGAAATC
>CAMAZH010000006.1 GCA_945863035.1 Chitinophaga pinensis
TCAGCTCCGGCAATTGTATTTGGGGTTCTGATAATTCCGCTTTTCGACACCCTCCGGATTATGCTAATCAGAACCATGCAGGGAAACTCTCCCTTTAACCCCGATCGCCAGCACGTTCACCACCGAATGCTGGAGCTTGGAAACTCCCACCTCCGGTCTACCCTGATTATTTCCGGATTCAATCTGTTTTTTATTGCAACTACCCTTTCCTTGCAATCCATCGGAATTTTTTGGCTGGTGATATTGCAACTCATTCTTGCCTCGGCAGTCTCTTTTATTCCGGTTTACCTGGTAAAATACAGGAAGGTAAAAGAATAAGGCTTGCCCTATCCCTTAAGACTGCCGGCTTGTTTTATCATCTTGTTTCGCCTGAAAATAAAATTCTCGTACAAAGTCGTATTCATAAGCATAAGAAGAAGGCCATAGGCAGCATCTTCAATTGGAATTGTGAAAAGTCGAACGGAAAGGTTCCCTGAGCTGTTGTACCAAACAACCTCCTCCTCGATAAAGGATCCGGTTAGCACACCGTTTACCACAAAAAAAGGAATCAGCACAACAAGGTAGGCCAGATAAAACCTCCCCATAAAAACAGCCTTCTGTAAAAACTGCACATAAAATATAAATGCGGCAGCCAAAATAAAACTCACCGAGGTGTACTCCCTATCAAGGTTAAATGCGGCAATTACCAACAGAAGCGTGATGAGAAAAACACTGATATGTTTCGCATACTTCCCAAGAAGGTCTTTTTGAATGTAAGCGTTTAAAACCTCATAGGTAAAAAGCGAGGCATACGGAACAACAATGAAGAACAGCCATTCTTCGAGGGGCAAATGAAAAATCTCAATCCCAACAAGATGCATCGGATTAAATCCCCAAACCCCGCGTATTGTAAAAATGATATCCCACGGGATAAAAAGCAGCATGGTTATAAAAATAGCCGGGAAAAGATATCTCCACCGGGTATAAAAATGCACTTTTTTATCAAAGCTAAGCAGCAACGGAAAGATTAGTGCCAGTAATATAACGGTTAGATACGTTGACATGGGATAGTTGGTTTTTGGTATTTCAATACATCCCTCTCTTGGCTTTGCCTTTATCCCTGAAATATTTCCAGGGAATCATCAGGATAAACCCAAAATTCTCTCCTCCCAGATGGTGATCGTTATGCGCCTTTACCACCGACCGGAAATAGCGGTTATCTACCTTGTCGAGGATAGGGAGGCGTCGATGCACCAGAACATCGTGAAAGAGAAAGTAAGCTAGCCCATAAAGAGCGATTCCCATACCTATCCAGAAACGGTAGTCGAAGCTCTCAGCGCCGGCTATAATAAGAAGGATGCTGGGAATTGCAAAAATAAGGGCGAATAAGTCGTTCCATTCAACCAACTCGTGTTCGCGGGTATGATGATCCTTATGCAAAACCCATAAAAAGCCGTGCATAACGTATTTGTGGGTAAACCAGGCTACAAACTCCATAAAAAGGAATGAGCCGAGAACGATTGCTATACCGAGAAAAGGGTTCATAGGTTTTGGTTATTGTTTTTTAAGGTGGGATCCAGTTTGAATTTCAGGTACGAACCAAGCATAAGCATAAACTTTCTGAAATCCGAAATCCTGATTCGGCGGGTCATTAAAACGGATGCCGGAGTATTTCTTATTTTCTTGAAGAGTGTGTAATAATAAACATACGAGAGATAAACACCAAAAGCAGAAGTGGCGGGCAAGTTCCTGATGCCCTCAAGTCCGGTTTTAAAATCCCTCTCTATCTCTTTTTCGAAAGCCTTCTTTTGCACATCGCCGAAATTCTCTAGTTTGAAGCAGGGGAAATACTCGCGGCCCAATCCCTCGAAATCGGCTTTTATGTCGCGCAGGAAATTGATCTTCTGATATGCAGCACCCAAGCTCATTCCCAGAGGCTTAAGCGACTGGTAGGCCTTTTCATCCCCCTTTACAAAAACGCGAAGACACATGAGCCCCACAACTTCAGCCGAGCCAAGAACATAGGTGTTGAACTTTTCGCGATTATACTCTGTTTCCGTAAGATCCATTTCCATGCTTCTCAGGAAAGTGTCGATTAGCTCCTTTTCGATCCCGTATTTGTGAACCACCTCCTGAAAACTGTTGAGCAAGGGATTCAGGCTTATCTTTTCTTCCAGCGCTTTATCCACATCCTTGCAAAAGAGCCTGAAAAGGTTTTCTTTGTTGTAATCGTGAAACGAGTCGACGATTTCGTCAGCCAGGCGCACAAAACCATAAATAGCATAAACGGGGCCCTGCAACTCCTTTCCCAACCGGCTTATGCCGAGACTGAAAGAAGTGCTGTAGGCCTGAGTAAACAATCGGCTCAGATCGTAGGAAACCTTATCGAAGTGACTCTTCATGATGATTGTTTTTTAAAGTATTTGTCTATTTCGGCAGCAACCACCTGTCCTGAAATAATGGTAGGCGGAACTCCGGGTCCGGGAACGGTAAGCTGACCGGTATAAAACAGGTTTTTAAGTTTCGGGTTTCTCATTTTAGGCTTCAGAATGGCGGTCTGTAAAAGTGTGTTTGCCAAGCCATAGGCATTTCCCTTGAAAGAATTGTAGTCTTCAATAAAGTCGTTATGTGCATAAGAGCGTTTGTAAACCACATGTTCGCCGATTTTCTGCTTTGTGATTTTCTCCAGACGTTCTATCACTACTTTGTAATAATGCTCCCTGATGCTTTCGGTGTCATCGAGCCCCGGTGCCACAGGGATCAGAACAATAAGATTGTCGTGACCTTCAGGAGCCACGCCGGGATCGCTGATAGTGTTGCAGGAGACGTAAATAGCCGGTTTTGATGGCCATTTGGGGTTCTCGTATATTTCATCGGCATGGTTCACAAAGTCCTCGTCGAAAAAGAGGTTGTGATGCAGGAGTCCGGTGAGTTTTTTGTTTATTCCCAAGTAAAAAAGCAGTGAGGAAGGAGCCATTACTCTTTTGTCCCAGTACCTCTCGGAGTATTTGCGGAAACGCTCCGGGAGAAGGTGCTGCTCAACATGATGGTAGTCGGCCGAACCCACCACAGCTTCTGACAGGTATTCTTTCCCATCAACCAATAATCCCCTGGTTTCATGCTCGGTAGTTAAGATCTTTTCAACTTTTGAATTAAGGTAAAATTTTGCTCCTTGCTCTTCGGCTACTTTTTTCATTGCCTCCACCACACTGTACATACCGCCCACGGGATACCAGGTACCGAGTTTGAGGTCGGCGTAGTTCATCAGGGTATAGAGGGCGGGGGTGTTTTGGGGAGTAGCGCCGAGAAAAATTACCGGAAATTCCAAAATCTGTCGAAGGCGTGGGTCTTTGAACTCCGCGTGAACATACGAAGTTACCGACTTGAAGAAGTCAAGCTTCAGGAGGCCTTTCATGAAATCCCAACGGAAAAGCTCCGTAATCGAGTTACCCGGGAGGTAAACAATTTTGTTGACCCCGATATCGTATTTGTATTCAGCCTTGTCGAGGAAGGTTTTAAGTTTTGCCGCACTGCCCCGCTCGATGTTCTCAAACGTCTGGTAGAGCTCATCCATATCGGCCGGAACATCAACATATTCGTCAACTCCGAAGAACATCCTGTATCCCGGGGAAACCCGCTTGAGTTCGTACATATCGCTGACTGAATAGCCGAAGCGGTTAAAGAATTTCTCAAACACATCGGGCATCCAGTACCAGGTAGGACCCATGTCGAAACGGTAGCCTTTGTCTTCGAACTTGCGGGCACGGCCTCCAGCCATGGCATTTTTCTCAAAAACGCTTACATCATAACCCATTTTTCCAAGAGTGGCTGCAGCAGAAAGCCCGGCGAATCCGGAACCTATTATACTAATTTTCTTTGACATAAGTCGTTTTTGGTTTTTAAGTGTATACCCCCCCTTTATGGTTACATTATTCCGTTGGGCGCAAAGTTCATTTAATTCGAAAAGAATTCATTACATTTATCGTAACTGCAACAATTGCTTCAACACAAGTCCTGAGCAATTAGGCCTTAGGGCACCAACAAACTCAAACCAGAAGGTTTTCCCTTTGAAAAAGAATCGACAAACTTGAAACGGAGGATATGATTCAAATTTAAACAACTAGATGACAGTAAACAAATCGCGAGTCTTTTTGTTTAATGTTTAACCTCATAAATTAAACGATGCGTGCATTTACATCAAACAAGGAGTATTGGTTTACACTCATTATCGTACTGCTTTTTACAGCGGGATTAGCATTCCACCTTATCCCCTTTACCCTGCCGTATGTTCTTGCAATAACCGATATCACCATGCTGGCAACCAACAGCATTGTTTTGTATTTTATTTTAAGCAGTCAGAAGAACTATACCCTGCTCTACTGGAGCATAGGGACTTTTGTTCTTACGTTTCTGACGGAGCTCGTGGGAGTTGAGACCGGCAAGATTTTTGGGCAATATCATTATGGCGACACGATGCTGATTCAGTTATTTAATGTTCCGGTGGTGATCGGCATGAATTGGGTGATTCTGATGCTCGGCAGCTATTCTTTGTTGCAGTGGACCCGCATTAAAACGGTATTTGTACCTTTTCTGAGCTCTCTTCTGATCGTGGGTTTTGATTTCGTCATGGAAGAGGTTGCCATGAGGCTCGACTACTGGCAATGGACCGGAGACAAAGTGCCAATGCAGAATTATATTGCCTGGTTTTTTATTAGTTTATTTTTTAGCAGCATACTATCAATACTCAAAGTAAGAGTTCAAGACCGTATCCTCAGGGTTTATTTTCTGGTCCAGCTGGGGTTTTTCTTAGTTCTCAGGTTTTTTTAAGGATAAGCCGGAAGGCTGCAGTCTAAGCAAGCTTCGAAAAGCTGAGCAGAAATCAAAAAAATTGCAGTTGAGTGTCGAATTTTTTCATAAATTTGCTTTCCTTTTAAACAGTGGGTATGCGTGCTGTAATTCAAAGAGTATCAAGAGCTTCAGTTAAATGCTCCAGCGGGCATAGCGATGAAATCAGAACTGGCCTGTTGATATTTTTGGGGATTGAGGATTCGGACAACCGCGAAGATCTTGAATGGTTAAGCGGAAAGATCAGCAGGATTAGGATTTTTGACGATGGTGCAGGGATTATGAATTTGGGCTTAACGGAAGTGGAGGGGGAAGTGTTGGTTATTTCGCAGTTTACCTTGCACGCGAGTACCCGTAAAGGAAACCGACCCTCCTACAGTAAAGCCGCAGCCCCTGAGATTTCCGAGCCAATGTATAATGACTTTTTGAAACAGTTGGAAAAGGACGCCGGAATAATCGTCAAAAAAGGAGTTTTTGGCGATCATATGGAAGTGATACTGGTAAATGATGGTCCGGTTACGGTATTAATCGATAGTAAGAATAGAGAGTGATGGGGTGACGGAGTGACGGGGTGACGGAGTGATGACGTGACGGAGTGATGACGTGATGGGCGCTGCCTTGAGCTTGTCGAAGGGGTGATGAGGTTTGTTGTTGCTCTGGACTCAAACTCAAAACTGTTTTGTGTTTTCCTGTTGCTCGAGTCTCAAACTCAAAACTGTAAATCGACATGACAATTGAAGAAGCCCAGAAGATAGTGGATCAGTGGATAGGCAAATTCGGGGTAAGGTATTTCAACGAGCTCACGAATATGGCGATCCTGACCGAAGAGGTTGGCGAGGTGGCAAGGATTATTTCCCGTACATACGGGGAACAGTCGTTCAAGCCCGGAGAGCACGGCCGGGAATTGGCAGATGAACTTGCCGACGTACTTTTTGTTTTGATATGTATAGCCAACCAGACCGGTGTGGATTTGTCCGCAGCTCTGGCAAGAAATTTGGAGAAGAAGACCAGCCGTGACAGCGATCGGCACAAGGAAAATAAAAAAATACAGTAACACCACACTATGTTAAAATCGAATAACATTTCTGGCATCAACCAGAAGAAAATTAACGAAAAGATTGAGCAGATCTCGGAAAGGTCTTTCGATATCAGGGACAAGGCCATTCTGACCCATGTATTCAGCTTGATTGATTTGACCAGCCTTAACAGCAGCGATTCGGTTTCAAAAATCACGACCCTCGTTGGTAAGGTTAACGGCTTGAGCGAGAAGTTTCCCGATTTGCCAAATGTCGCTGCAATTTGCGTATTCCCAAACTTTGTTCCCGTGGTGAAATGCACTCTTACGGCGAAAAAAGTGAAGATCGCCTCGGTTGCGGCATCGTTCCCCTCCTCACAAACCTTTTTGGACATTAAACAATCGGAAGTGCAGAGAGTGGTTGCCGAGGGAGCCGATGAGGTTGATGTGGTTATATCGCTCGGGGAGTTTCTGGAAGGAAATTATAATCTTGTTTCGGATGAGATTAAGAAAATCAAAGAGGTTTGCGGTAACGCGCATCTGAAAGTTATTCTTGAGACCGGAAGCATTGACAGTCTTGAATTAATTAAAACAGCCTCCTTTCTGGCTATGGAGGCTGGGGCGGATTTTATCAAAACCTCAACCGGCAAACTTGATAAAGGCGCAAGCCCCGAGGCTGTCTGGGTAATGTGTGAAGCGATAAGGGAATACGCACAAAAAAGCGGCAGGGCTGTTGGAATCAAACCTGCCGGAGGCATTTCGGACATCAACACCTCCATTATTTATTATCTCATTATTAATGAAGTGCTAGGAAACGACTGGCTTAAACCCGAGCGTTTCCGTTTCGGCGCCAGCAAATTGGCGAATTTGCTTCTGGGAGAAAAGTATTTTTAAATCACCTCCCCTCCACCTGCTTACAAGGAGAGGGCAAACGATACAGTATAACCAAAAAACCCGAAGCTGTTGCGCAGGGGCTTGAAGATTAATCGCATATGCAAGATCTGACAAGGGATTCGGTACTTATTCAAACAGGAGCATCTCATGATTCTCTTGCCTCGCCCCCCCCTGTATTTGTTGAAGTCAGACCGTCAAGGGACTCATCCTCCCCCGAAAATATTTATGCCAGAAACTACACTCGCGACGCTATTCCCGACTGGTATTTTATTTCTATCCTTCTAATACTGGCTGTAGTGGCTTGGCTGAGTATTGTTTATGCGAAATTTATTAATTCCACCTGGGTTGCCTCCTACAACTTTCAAGCGGCGTCGAAGACCTTCAAAGACCGCGGGGTGGTTCAGAAAAGGTTTGGGTTTGGGCTCGACCTGATCTATCTGGTAAATGCTTCGCTTTTTATATTTGTCCTGAACCGCTTTGGGTTTCCTGTACTTTCCCACCTTGAAGGACCGGTTTTTGTGATTCAGGCATTTGTTGCATTATCCCTTTTGGTTTTTCTCCGAATAACTGTGATGCGAATAATTGGATTCATTTTCGAGCGATCGGAACTTTTTCTGGAGTTTTTGTACCACTTTTTTATTTACAATAAGGTAATCGGACTAGTACTTATACCCTTTCTTTTGGCCATTCCCTACACCCATGGAATATTGCAGGAAATCATTATATACACTGGTGTTTCAGCGGCTATTGCAGTGTACATTATGCGCCTCTTCCGGGTGGCTGTTTATGTATTTAAACATGTTGTTTTGATTTTTTATTTGATTTTGTACCTTTGTATCCTTGAAATATTACCCGTTTTGGTAATTATTAAGTTAGTGATTTCTTTGGCGCAGGTTTAAAACAAACCATTTAAGTAGCGAGCTTTATGACAAAAATCAAGAGAATTTTGGTTTCCCAACCAAAACCGGAGTCTGAGAAACACCCCTATTCCGAACTTGCCGAAAAAAACAATTTAAAAATCGATTTCCGTCCATTTATCCAGGTGGAAGGTATTACGGTAAAAGACTTCAGGAAAACGCGTATTGATATACTGGCGCATGGGGCTGTTATTTTCAACAGTAAAACAGGTATTGACCATTTCTTTCGACTGGCAGAAGAGCTGAGGGTCACTATCCCCGATGAGATGAAATACTTCTGCAGCTCGGAATCAATAGCCTTTTACCTTCAGAAGTACATCGTTTACCGCAAAAGAAAGATTTTTTATAGCGCAAGCGGCAATTTGCTGGACCTTACAGACATTTTCCTCAAGCATAAAGACGAGAACTATCTGGTTCCTATGTCGAGCGCACACAAAGATGAGATTCCTGTTTTGCTGGACAAGATAAAAATCAAGTACACCTCTGCAATTTTGTACAACACTGTTTGCAGCGACCTTTCAGACTTGTCCGAAATCAACTACGACGTTCTTGTTTTTTTCAGCCCCTCAGGAATAAAATCACTAATGCAAAATTTCCCGGGATTCAAGCAAAACGATATCAAGATTGCCACTTTCGGCACCACAACCGCGAAAGCTGCAACCGAAGCCGGCTTACGCCTGGATATCAGTGCTCCCCAGCCAAACGCACCGTCGATGACTATGGCGCTTGAGCAATATATCAGGGAATACAACAAAAGCTGCAAGAAATAACAAGCTGCGGGAATCAGAATCACATTCCCGGGAGGCATCGCTTATGAACCGAAACACATTGGGGTCAAACGAGCGACTCAAAAGCGAGAAATCCATAACCGCCTTATTTGAGACGGGTAAAATCCTGTCGGTATTTCCCGTACGCTTGATATACAAGTTCCATCCCACAGCCGAGAAATTCCCTGTTAAGGTTGGATTTGCCGTTCCTAAGAAAAACTTCAAGCATGCGGTAGACCGTAATTTGCTTAAACGCAGGATGCGCGAAGCATACCGCCTTAACAAAAACCTTCTTGTAAAGGACGAAAAAGACCCCCTTCCCGGCCTTGATATAATGCTGATATACCAGGGAAACAAACCGGAGGAGCTCGTAAAAATCACCTCATGCATCAAAGAGCTCCTAAAAAAACTATCCCTGAAAGTACCGGCTGTGAAAGAACGCTTAAATCAGGAATAATTGACCTGTCAGGGAGTCATCAAAGAATTAATCTGCAGTTCAGTACTTTATCTGAACCAATTTTTCTAAATTTGATTAATTCAAAAATAACCTCATCCCCATGAAGTCTCCCCTTTCCGTTTCCCTCAAAGGAATAGTACTATTCGCAGCAACAGTATTAATCCTGGTCAGTTGTTCGTCGCGAAAAGACAAAACCCAATCAACAGCACCCTCCTACAATCCTGAGATTGCGGCCTTTACCTCGGGCGTAATTCCTTCCGAATCGGTTATCAGAGTACGCCTGTCAGCAGATTACCAGGGAGAGATCAATATGCAGGAACCGGTATCCGCGAAGCTTTTCGATTTTAAACCCTCTGTAGCCGGAGAGACTTTCTGGATCGACAGCCGAACCTTGGAATTCCGCCCCGAAAAGAGTTTTCCCTCAGGTAAGGAGTATAAAGTCCTATTCCGGGTGACAAAACTTTTCCCAGGGAAAAAAGGAGCTCAGGATTTTGAGTTCCCCATCAGTATTATTCCCATGGAAATTTCCGTTGAGTTCACGGGTCTCCGTACCCAGAGCCGCACCGATCTGGTATGGAACGAGATCCGGGGAGTTGTAAAAACCACCGATAATGCCAAGGGTGAAGAAATTGAGAAAACCATAATCGCCTCACAAAACGGTCAGCAACTTTCAGTAAGCTGGCTCCACGATTCAAAAGGTGTATTGCATGAGTTTGTTATTGACAGCGTTATGCGTACCGAAAAAAAGGAGTTTGTTGAGCTGAGTTGGGATGGCAAATCCCTCGGAGTGAAAGATAAAGGAAGCATTACATACGAAATCCCTTCACTTACCGAATTCACCCTCCTCGAAACAAAGATCAATCAGCAACCAGAGCAATACATACAGCTCTCCTTTTCAGATCCTATCAAAACCGACCAGTATCTCAACGGACTTATAAGCTTGGGTAATTCTGTGAATTTGCGGTTCACAGTAGAGGATAACCTCATTCGGGTTTATCCTGAGATACGGCAGAGCGGAACCCTTCAACTGATCGTTGAACCGGGAATCAAGAATATTTTGGGCTTTGGCTTTCTGGAAAACCTTGAAGTCACCCTCAACTTCGAGGAGCTAAAACCCGCTGTACGACTGATCGGCCAGGGAGTAATTATGCCGCAGTCGGAAGGACTTACATTCCCCTTTGAGGCTGTAAACCTTAAAGCTGTGGAAGTTAAAGTGGTCAGGATTTTTGAGGATAATGTGGCACAATTTCTCCAGATTAACGATTTGGGAGGGCAAAGTGAGCTAAGACGTACAGGCCGCCTGATTGCAAAAAAAACAATTATCCTGAGCTCCACCCGTCCGATCAATTACGGGGAATGGAACGCCTTTGCCATCGATCTGAGCGCACTGATCCAGGCCGAACCCGGCGCAATCTATCGGGTTGAGCTGGGCTTTCAAAAAAAACACTCCCTTTATAGCTGCGGGGAAGACGAGGCCGAAACCAATGAGTACCTTACAGAAACAGCCCCGGATGACAATACGGTCAGCGAAAACGACCTCGAATACTGGGACGCGAAGTATGGATACTACGGCTACGATTACGACGATTACGATTATGACTACGACTGGGACGAGAGAGACAATCCCTGCTCGCAATCCTATTTTGGCAAAAGAAGAAACGCATCCCGCAACGTTTTGGCCTCAAACCTGGGAATTATCGCCAAAACAGGGAATGATAAGTCTATGGTTTTTGCTGTAACCGATCTGGTCAGTACAGAACCTCTGAGCGGAGTCTCCCTCGAGATCTATAACTTCCAGCAACAACTCATTTCCACGCTGGTTACGGATAAAGATGGATTTGCGGAAATCAGCATTCCCGACCACCCCTTTCTACTTATCGCCAAAAAGGGCAGCCAGAGGGGATACCTGAAACTGTATGAGGGAGCATCCCTATCACTGAGTCAGTTTGACGTTTCGGGAAACGCGGTCAATAAGGGCATTAAAGGTTTTATCTATGGGGAAAGGGGTGTTTGGAGACCCGGCGATTCGCTTTATCTTAATTTTATTCTTGAAGACAAAGAAAAGGTACTACCCGAAAATCACCCGGTTAGCTTTGAACTGTTCGACTCCCGCGGTAAAATATATAAGAAAGCAAGCCTTACCGCTGGCCTCAACGGTTTCTACAGTTTTAAAACCAGCACCGATCCCGATGCACCTACCGGAAACTGGAGACTTGAGGTAAAGGTGGGGGGATTGAGCTTCAGTTCGAGAATCAGGATTGAGACCGTTAAGCCAAACAGGCTTAAGATTAAAATGGAGTTCCCTCAGGAGATGCTTTATGCTGATCCAACAAAAAACAAAGCCAACCTGCAGGTAAACTGGCTGCATGGAGCTCCCGCCTCGAACCTGGAAGCAAGGGTTTCTGTGAATTTTTCGGTTATGGAAACGAAATTCAAGGGATATGAAGAGTACTATTTCAACGATCCCACAAAAGAGTTTTCTCCCGGCGAGCGCGAAATATTTAACAGCAAGCTCAATGAAAAGGGAGCCGCTTCATTCACACCGGAGTTCTTTGTAAAAGGCACCAGCCCCGGTATGTTGCGGGCAACCTTCACCAGTCGCTGTTTTGAGAAAGGCGGTGACTTCAGCATTGACCAGTTCTCTATACCTTTCTCTCCTTACAATTATTACGTGGGAGTAAAGGCACCTTCGGGCGAAAGACATCAGATGCTCTTAACCGATACGCTACAAACCTTTGAAATTATTAGTTTGGATGAGTCCGGAAAACCTGTTGATCTTAAAGGACTTGAAATAAACGTCTATAAACTGGATTGGAGATGGTGGTGGCACTCCTCGGGTGAGAATTTAGCTTCTTACGCTGCAAGTTCGTATAACAAACCCGTATTTCGGAAAACTGTTGATACAAAAGGGGGTAAAGCCAACTTTGGGTTTAGCATTGCATATCCTGACTGGGGGCGTTTTTTGGTACGGGTAAATGACCCAAAAGGTCTTCATTCGAGCGGAAAGATCTTGTATTTCGATTGGCCCGGATGGGTTAGCAGAGGCTCGAGGAAAGACCCCCAATCGGCGAGTATTTTGTCGCTTAGCGCCGACAAGGAAAAATACAATGTTGGCGAAACAGCAACAATCAGCATCCCCTCCGGTCCCTCGGGCCGGATTCTTCTGAGTATTGAGAACGGCACAAAAGTATTGGATCACTACTGGATTAAGGCTAGTGGAAAAGACGCTACTTTCAGCTTACCTATTACAGCCGGCATGGCACCCAATGTATATGTGAACGTAAGTCTGATTCAGGCTCACGGACAAACACAGAACGATTTGCCCATCAGGATGTATGGCGTTATCCCCATTTTTGTGGAAAACCCGGAGACCCATCTGGAACCCGAAATAAGCATGCCCGATGTTTTACGCCCCGAAACCGAGGTGGAGATCAGCATCAGCGAAAAGAACAGCTTGGCAATGACTTACACCATTGCAATGGTGGATGAGGGACTGCTCGACCTGACCCGCTTCAAAACTCCGGACCCCTGGCAAAACTTCTACGCACGGGAAGCCCTGGGTGTCAAAACCTTTGATATTTACGACTGGGTACTGGGGGCTTACGGGGGCCGGATAGACGGCGTTTTCAGCATTGGAGGGGATGAGGAGGGCGAAGGCAAAAGCCAGGCAAAAGCCAACCGCTTCCAACCTATGGTCAGAGCCTTTGGACCCTTTTCACTGGAGAAAGGAAAGAGCAATGTTCATAAGATAAAAATCCCTAATTACGTGGGCTCTGTAAAAACCATGGTGGTCGCCGGCAATTCCGGTGCCTACGGGAAGGCGGAAAAAACATGCCCCGTTAGGAAACCCCTGATGATCCTGTCGACCCTTCCAAGGGTTTTGAGTCCCGGAGAAACAGTTAGCATCCCCGTTACCGTTTTCGCCATGGAGGAACAGGTTAAAAAGGTAAGCGTAAAAATTGAAGCCAATGAGTTTTTTGAGATTGATGATACCGAAAAGACAATAGAGTTTACAAGCCCTGGCGATATAACAGTGGATTTCACCGCCAGGGTAAAATCAAAAATTGGAATCGGTCGGGTAAAGATTTTTGCAAAATCGGGAAAAGAAGAAGCCAGAGATGAGGTAGAGCTTGATGTTCGATCGCCCAATCCCGAGATAACCGCACAATATTACGGCGTCTTAAACCCCGGTGAAACCTGGGAAAAACAGTACGATTTGCCCGGAATTACAGGGACCAACAGGGCCAATCTTGAGATTTCCTCATTGCCTCCTGTCGATTTTGGCCGAAGGCTGAAATACCTCCTCAGCTACCCGTATGGCTGCATGGAGCAGGTAACCTCTGCAGCTTTCCCACAGCTCTATCTCTCGGATGTGATGGAAACCGACGCAGCTGTAAAAGAATTTACCGATAAAAACCTGAAGGCGGCCATACAAAAGCTGCAAACCTTCCAGCTTTCTGACGGAGGACTGGGTTTGTGGCCCAGCTCAACCTCCGCGAATGACTGGGGAACAAGCTATGCCGGGCATTTCATGATCGAAGCACAGAAAAAAGGGTATACCGTCCCAAAGGAATGGCTGAAAAAATGGATCAGCTACCAGAAAAAGACCGCCCGTTCCTGGACCGGAAACCGATACGAAAATATTTGGGAGCAAAAATCCATGGAACTCAGTCAAACCTATCGCCTTTACAGTCTGGCTTTGGCTGGCGAACCTGAATTGGGCGCAATGAACCGCCTCCGCGAAAAGACGACCCTCGACGTTTCAGCAAGATGGCAGCTTGCAGCAACCTACGCACTTGCCGGTCAGCAGCAGACTGCCTTAGCTCTGGTAAAAGACCTGACCACGGAAATCCCGGTGTATTCCGACACCTACTACACCTATGGCTCAGAGCTCAGGGACAAAGGTTTTATTTTGCAGACTCTGACGCTTCTCAATAAAAAAGAGGAGGCTGTACCAATTATGCAGTACATTTCCGAAAAGCTCAGCAGCGAAGGATGGTATAGTACTCAGACTACCGCAGTATGCCTGATGGCTGTTTCGCAATACGCCGGTTCTGGAAACACATCGAAAGACCTGAGTTATGACTTCAGTTTGGACGGGGGAGAAACAAAGCATGCCGCAACCAACAGTTCCTACTCGCAAATCCCTGTTAAATATTCCAGTCAGGAAACGGGCAATGTTTACGTGAAAAACAAAGGCAAGGGAATTATGTTTGTAAGGCTTTCGGTACATGGCACTCCGGCTGCGGGGGAAGAAAAGAGTCTCTCGCAAAACCTCAGAATCCGGGTTGATTACATGGATCTGAGCGGGAATACCATCGACATCCGGAGGCTTGAGCAGGGAACCGATTTTATTGCCGAAATGACGGTTTACAATCCCGGAACACTCGATTATTACCAAAACCTTGCTCTTACTCAGATCTTCCCATCAGGTTGGGAGATACAGAACCAAAGGCTTTTTGTGAGTAATTCGGGTAACTTCAGCACGCCGGAATATCAGGATATACGCGACGACCGGGTATACACTTTCTTCGACCTCTCCCGGAACAGCAGCAAAAAATTTGCCGTAAAGCTAAATGCTGCCTACAAAGGGCGGTTTTATCTTCCGGGCATTCTCTGCGAAGAAATGTACCGCGGCGATGTCAGAGCCATTGAAGCCGGGTATTGGGTAGAGGTATTGGAAAGAACAAAATAGAAACCTTTGGCAGGGCCATCGCATTAAACAATTCCCGGGAATGTTGGACGCAGAACAAAAATCGAAACATAAGCCAAATTTGAAGTTCTGGTGCTATTCCCTTTTGTTGGTTTTTTTAGGAATGGCCTATTGGTTCTGCCTTCCCCGGCTACTGTTTTCTGATCCTTACAGCACCGTTATAACCGACAAAAACAACGAGTTGCTGGGCGCACGGATAGCCAATGACGGACAATGGAGGTTTCCGGCCGGCGACAGTATCCCCCGGAAATATACAAAAGCGGTTTTGCTTTATGAGGACAGGTTTTTTTTAAGTCATCCGGGAATCAACCCGGTTTCGCTCTTCAGGGCAATGGAGATAAATATCCGGGCAGGAAAAATTGTCAGTGGGGGGAGCACAATCAGTATGCAGGTAATAAGGCTTTCACGAAAAGGAAAGCCCAGAACGGTTTACCAGAAAATCGTTGAAATGCTGCTGGCAGTAAGAATGGAAATATCATACAGCAAAGAGGAAATTCTTATGCTTTACTCCTCTCATGCCCCTTTCGGGGGAAATGTAGTGGGAATCGAAGCTGCCTCGTGGAGGTATTTTGGAAGAAACCCCGAAAATCTGTCCTGGTCGGAAGCTGCCGTTCTGGCGGTGTTACCCAACTCCCCCTCGCTCATTCACCCAGGCCGAAACCGAAACTCGCTAAAGCGAAAAAGGGACATGCTTCTAGGAAAACTTTTTGCTGAAAAGGAAATCGATAGTCTAAGTTATGTTCTGGCTTTGGAAGAAGCTTTACCAGAAAACCCTTATCCTCTACCCCGCCTTGCACCTCATCTGCTGGACCGCTTCTATCATCAAAGCCAGGGAGAACGTATCCGAACTAGTCTCAACAAGCGTCTGCAAAACAAGGTGGAAGAATTGATGGATCAGCAGAGAGAAAGGCTTTATGCCAATGAGATACACAATGCAGCATGCCTTATCGTGGATGTTAAAAACAATGATGTTCTTGCCTACTATGGAAACCTGCGGAACGAAGAGCACAAGGAATACGGCGGGGATGTGGATGTGGTTCATTCCCCGCGCAGCTCGGGAAGCATTTTGAAGCCCATATTGTTCGCCGGGATGCTCAACCGCGGTGACATCCTGCCCGGGACCCTGATCGCCGATATTCCGACCTATTACGGCAATTTTAGCCCCAAAAACAATAACAGGGGATATGACGGTGTCGTTCCGGCCCGAATGGCGCTGAGCAGGTCCCTGAACATACCCGCAGCACGCATGCTCTATCAATATGGGGTCGATCGGTTCTACCACGATCTTAAACAATTAGGATTCACTACCTTGACATACCCATCGGAGCATTATGGTTTAAGTCTTATACTCGGTGGGGCCGAGGCACGCTTGTGGGATCTGGCAGGAGTGTATTCAGGCTTCGCCAGGATTTTGAACCACTTCAACGAAACAAGCGGAAAGTACTTTAAGAACGATCTGCAAATGCCATCTCTGATAAAACAGTCAGATAATCCTTCAGCTGCAGAGCCCGAGCAGGAACAGGGCGTTATCGGGGCAGGAGCTGTATACCTTACCCTTATGGCCCTCACAAATGTTAATCGTCCGGAAGACGAGAGCGGCTGGGAGAATTTCACATCCACCCGCAAGCTCGCCTGGAAAACAGGAACAAGCTTTGGTTTCAGGGACGGCTGGGCTATCGGCGTAACTCCGGAATTTGTGGTTGCGGTTTGGACGGGCAACGCCAATGGGGAAGGTAGACCCGGACTGACAGGCATACACAGTGCGGCACCGATTCTTTTCGAGTTGTTTAATTTGCTCCCGCAAACCAGCTGGTTTGATGTTCCCTATGACGATCTGGAATCAGTAAAAGTTTGCTCTAAAAGTGGGCACTTGGCCGGACCTGAATGCCTGGAGACCGATTCAGTCCGGGTACCTTTGGCAGGACTGCAGACCCCTGTTTGTCCCTATCACCATCTGATCCATTTGGATAAGGAGAAAAAACAAAGGGTAAGCAGCGAATGCTATCCTGTGAACAATATGGTTCACGAGCAATGGTTTATTCTACCCCCTGCCCAGGAATGGTATTACCGGCAGAAAAACGCTTCATATAAGGAATTACCGCCATTCCGACCTGGCTGTGCCGACACCGACAAAATCTCCCAGATGCAAATGGTTTATCCCGAGGCCGGAACCATGGTATATGTTCCCCACGAACTTGGCGGAGAAAGGGGCCGTTTGATTTGCAGCGCGATCCATCGAAAACCGGGCGTCGAAATCTTCTGGCACCTCGATGAGGAATATCTGGGAGCCACCAGGGACATGCATCAGATGGCGATACTCCCTCAAAGGGGAAGGCATGTCCTAAGCCTTGTTGACAGCGATGGGGAAAGGATCAGTGTTCCCTTCGAAGCACTTGATAAAAATAGTAGCCGGAATGTTAAATAAACATAAAATGCTAAGCAATAGATGGTTTTTGGTTTATCTTTGAAAAAATGCTTGTAGCAAAAACCCGCACTTTTGGGGCATCTTTAACGTTAAGATGTGGAACGGGAATCAGATAATAATCAAGTGTAAATGAAAAGAAAAATGAATAAATTAAGAGTATTTGCAGGAGTTCTGTTAATCGGGGTACTAACGCTCGGGTTTTCTGCAAGAAACAGTGATTTTGAACTTGTCAAGAGTCTTGATATTTTTTATACCCTTTTCAGGGAGCTCAACCTTTATTATGTCGACGAAACCGAACCCGAGAAGCTTATTGAAACCGGCATAAACTCCATGCTTACTTCACTTGACCCCTATACCACATTTATCCCCGAATCGGAGATGGACGATTTCAATTTTATGACTACTGGGGAATACGGTGGGATCGGTTCGCTTATTCGTGCCGGCGAAAGTTACGCCATCATTGCCGAGCCCTATGAGGGATCACCTTCGGCAAAGGCAGGCCTGATGGCCGGAGACGAGATCATATCGGTTGACGGCTTTGTTACCAAAGGTAAACCGCTTTCAGAAGTGAGCGAAAAGCTTAAGGGAGTACCGGGAACCGACCTGACACTTGTTATTCAGCGTCCCGGGGAAAAGGAAAACCGGAAGATAAAAATCGTAAGGGAACAGATCCATATCAGCAATGTTTCATACTACGGCCTGATTTCCGGGAAAATCGGTTATATCCGCCTCTCTAATTTCACACTCGATGCCGGAGCAGAGGTAAAAGCTGCCTTCCTCGAATTAAAAAACAACCATGATATCGAACAACTAGTGCTTGACTTGCGCGGAAACCCCGGCGGATTGCTGATTGAAGCGGTAAGAGTCTGCAATCTGTTTGTTCCAAAGGGACAGTTGATCGTAAGCACCAAAGGCAAGGTAAGCCAGTGGGATCAGGAGTATTTTACAACGGCCGAACCTGTAGACACAAATATTCCCATGATCGTGCTTGTGAACCGGGGCTCGGCTTCTGCTGCTGAGATTGTTGCCGGAGCCCTTCAGGATGTCGACCGCGCAGTTATCATGGGGCAGAGAACCTATGGAAAAGGACTGGTGCAAACCACAAGAAAACTCAAATACAACACCCAGCTGAAAGTTACCACTGCAAAGTATTACATTCCCAGCGGACGGTGTATTCAGGCTCTGGATTATACCCACAGAAACGCTGACGGAAGTGTGGGTTATGTTCCCGACTCCTTGATTTCCAAATTCAAGACCAAAGGAGGAAGGGTTGTATTTGACGGGGGAGGCGTGAATCCCGACATAATCGATTCAGTGCTGGTTTACAACCAGCTAAGCATGTATTTGTATGCCCAAAATATGATCTTCGATTACGCAACCGATTATCTGGTGCGGAATAAGGAAAAACCTGAAATGAAAAGCTTCAGGATCGGGGATTCGGAATATAAACGATTCAAGGAATTTGTTAAGAGCAAAGGATTCGAGTACGAGACACAAAGCGAAAGCGACTTGAAAAAGCTTATTGCAACCGCCAAAGATGAAAAATACTTCGATCTGGCATCCGAAGAATTTGCTGTCCTGGAAAAGAAACTGGCCCATGACGATGACCGCGACTTGGATAATTTCAGGTCGGAAATTGAAGAGCTTATCAATGAAGAAGTTATAAGCCGGTATTACTACCAGAAAGGACGAATCGGGTTATCAATAGAAACGGACACCCAAATTATCCGGGCTGCCGAGATTTTAGGAGACCCTGGAGAAGTAGAGAAAATTTTAGCCCGGGATTCAGAGGTGGAAACGAAGAATCACACCATTTAAATAAAAGACTTCAATCTTCAGGTTTAAAATCAAATGGCGATACACAAAGGTTTGTCTTATATTATTTTATAAGACAAGCAGGTGAAATCATCAATGGGCCTCAAGCCAGTTTTTGCCCGTGCCCATTTCAACCAGAAGAGGGACGGAGAGTTTAATCGCTCCTTCCATTTCTTCACGGACCAAACCCATCAACACATCCTGCTCAGTTTTTTTCATGTCGAAAACAAGTTCATCGTGAACCTGCAAAATCATTTTGGAACCCATTCCGGCCGCTTTGATCTTGTGGTGGATGCTGATCATGGCCATCTTGATAATATCGGCTGCGGAGCCCTGAATCGGAGCATTAATTGCGTTCCTCTCGGCCATGCCCCTGACAACTGCATTGCGCGACTGGATTTCCGGAAGAAACCGCTTTCTACCCAGCATGGTGGTCACAAAACCCGCCTCCCGCGCGACTTTTATGCTCTTATCCATGTATTCTTTTACCCCGGGAAACGTAATGAAGTAATTATCAATAAGATCCTTGGCTTCGGTTCTGCTAATATTCAAGCGCTGCGACAAGCCAAAAGCCGAAATGCCATAAATGATACCAAAGTTTGCCGTCTTGGCATGGCTTCGCATTTCTCGTGAAACATCTTCCAGCCCAATCTTATATATTTTCGCCGCAGTGGCACTGTGAATGTCCGCACCTTGCATAAAGGCACTGATCATGTTCTCATCCTGGCTGAGATGCGCCATGAGTCTCAATTCGATCTGGGAATAATCCGCAGAAAGGAAAAGATTATCCGCTTGTTCGGGAATAAACGATTTCCTGATTTCTCTTCCACGCTCTTCCCGTATCGGGATGTTCTGAAGATTCGGGTTATTGGAGCTTAGTCTCCCCGTGGCAGCAACAGTCTGGTTAAAGGAAGTATGGATCTTACCTGTAATGGGCACGACGAGTTTAGGGAGAGAATCCACATAGGTAGAAAGAAGTTTCTTCAGAGACCGGTAACTAAGCACCTCGGAAACTATTTCGTGTTTACCGGTGAGCCTTACAAGTACTTCCTCCCCGGTAGAGTATTGTTGTGTTTTTGTGAGTTTCGCTTCGGGATCGATCTTTAAGCGATCGAACAGAATTTCACCAAGCTGTTTGGGCGACTGAATATTGAATTCCGTTCCCGCAAGTTTGTAAATTTTTTCCTCGCACAGCAGAATGTCCTTAACCAAATCTACCCGAAAATCAATCAGGGAAGGAATATCCAACTTTATCCCGTTATGTTCCATTTCCGCAAGAACTTCAATCAGAGGCATTTCTACTTTCCCAGCCAGCTCCTTCAAACCTTCCTTTTCCAGTTCTTCCCTGAAAATCTCATACAGCTGGTAGGCCAGGTCGGCGTCTTCGGCGGCATAGTCCTTGATTTTTTCAATGGGCACATTTTTCATGTTTCCCTGATTCTTGCCCTTCTCCCCAATTAATTCCTCTATTTTCACGGGGGAGTAGCGGAGGTACGTTTCCGAGAGAATGTTGAGGTTGTGGCGTTGATCTGGCTGCAGAAGGTAATGCGCAATCATCGTATCGAAAAATGTCCCGCGAACTTCAATTCCGTATTTTTTGAGCATCCGCGTATCGAACTTGAGATTCTGGCCAACTTTCAGGATTTTCTCATCCATAAAGACATCCCTGAACCATGAAAGTATCGTCTTTGAGCCTTCATAATCCTGAGGCAGAGGAATATAACAGGCCTCATGCGCTTTTACGGAAAAAGAAATCCCTACCAGATCGGCCGAAAATATATCAAGATCGGTGGTTTCCGTGTCGAAGGCAAAAGCCCTGGAGTCTTTCAGCTTTGCAGCCAGCTCCCGATAGGCACTTTCAGAATCGACAAGCAAATAGTCCTTTTTTATCGTGCCGATTGTATCAAGGTTGGACACAACCAAAGGAGCAGTGCTGAAACCGCTAAACAGATCTCCTTGCTGGGAAGCGGCAGGAGCAGGTTTTGATTCGGGCTTTACAACGCGGGCTAACAAGGTTTTAAATTCCAGCTCCTGAAATATTTCTTTAAGTTTATCCGTATCACTTTCACGACTGGTATAAAGATCAGCATTAAAAGTAACCGGGACATCAAGCCTGATTGTAACCAATTCCCGGGAAAGAAATGCCTGATCCCTGAAATTCTCAAGATTTTCCCGCAGCTTGCCTTTAAATTTGTCAACGTTCAGATAAATGTTATCAAGGCTTCCAAACTCTGAAATCATTTTGATGGCTGTCTTCTCTCCCACTCCCGGAACTCCTGGAACATTATCAGAGGAATCTCCCCACAGAGCAAGGATGTCGATAACCTGAAGCGGGTTTGAAATGCCAAATTTCAGACAAACTTCAGCGGGGCCAAGGATTTCAGAATCGTTCCCCGATTTTCGGGGCTTGAACATACGGATATTTTCGGAAACCAGTTGTGCATAGTCTTTATCAGGAGTCATCATAAACACCTGAAACCCTTCTTTTTCAGCTTGCTTAGCAAGAGTACCTATTACATCGTCGGCTTCAAATCCTTGGGCTTGCACGACAGGAATATTATAGGCTTCAATGATTTTTTTTATGGCTGGGATAGCGCTGCGGATGTCTTCGGGAGTTTCCTGGCGATTCGCTTTATAGTCTGGAAACATTTCATTGCGAAAGGTTGGACCGGCCGGGTCGAATGCAACGGCAATGTGAGTTGGTTTCTGATTTCTCAGCACATCGTCGAGCGTAATGGTAAATCCAAAGGCAGTAGAGGTATTCTGCCCTTTGGAATTTTTCATGGGATTTGAAATAAATGCGTAGTACGACCTGAATATCAAAGCGTAAGCGTCAAGAAGAAACAGTTTTTTTTCCGTGTCCATTTTCTCTTTTTAGGATTGTGGTTGGGGTAAAGGTACAAAATTGAAAACGCGAAAGGATAAAAATCCAAAAATCCACTAAAAAGATTGGTTGTGGTTCGATTTACTTACACCGTTTGAGAAGTAGATAAAATAAATTACTGATTATCGGATGCAAACCACTCTGCATAGGAAGTGGCCGTTTCGCATAATTTCACCGAATGCAGGCTCAGATGTTCGGGAAGCAGAGGCTTTACAGTTCCAACGATATCAATAAGCAGATTTTCGCAAGTGGGCTGGTAATGAACAATCTTCAGCTTGTCGAACATTTGTGAAATTGTTGAGAGGCCTTCAGCATCTGCTTCATTTGCAATCAGCAAGGCATGATCGAGCTTATCAAGCACAGGGGCTTTGATCCATTTTTTGATATCAGAGAAGTCAGCAACCATACCATTCTTGGGATCCTGAGTATTGGCAATCGGAGTTCCGATAAGTGTAACGAATAGTTTATAGGAGTGGCCGTGAATGCTTTTGCAGGAACCGTTGTAGTTCCATAAAGCATGCGCCATTTCAAAATGAAATTCCTTGGTAAGTCGTATTTTTTCCATTTTTTGTTAACTGTAGGAGTAAAATCAATCTCAAGCTCAGTTGGATTGATTAAGTTAACTCATTATATATTAATGAATTAACATCATTATTAAGAACACGCGCATTTGCTTACACATTCCACAATGCTGGCAAGGTTGTCGTGCTTGAGATAATAATAGGTGTTTTTACCATCGCGCTGCGAAGCCAAGACCCCTTTGTCCTTAAGAATTCCAAGATGGTGTGAGGTCGTTGACTGTTCGATATTCAGCAACTCATGTATTTCAGTTACCGTCAATTTTTTACCGTTTTCAAGGTGGTTGAGAATTGCGATTCGTAAGGGGTGGGCAATTGCTTTAAGCATACTGGAAGCTTTCTCAAGTTGCTCTGGTGAAAGACTGGAAATATTCATATTTAAATATTATTTAGGATCAATTGAAAACATTTATATTCGGCCCGAATCATTTTTAAGACTTCATATATATGCTTATTTCACAATAAATCAAGTTCTTACAAATTTTTTATCGGGTTTTTAAGGTATTGCTAATGTTTAAAAGTCAAGCTATTAACAAATACAAATATATACATATATTTGCTTAGTTGAATCAAATTTTACAATATTTGGGATCGGATACATTTACTCGGGCTTTGGGAGCAAAGAATTGGGGTTTATTCTAATTCCTTTTCCGTTTATGAATTTGGCTCGCACTTTATAAAAGCTTCTCTCGAATAAACAGCAATGTTTAATAATTGCAAACCATAACTAGTTTTTTTTATAAGGAATAGTACCTTTGTTTCAAATCAGAGCTGAATGAGTGAGTTAAACCAGATCAGAGAGCCTATAAAGCTTGAAATCAAACAGTTTGAAAAGCATTTCAGGCAATCCTTAAAGAGCAATATTCCATTGCTGGACATAATAACCAATTATATTTTACGCAAAAAAGGGAAACAGATGCGGCCTGCATTTGTTTTGCTCAGTGCGCGCATGTTTGGGGAAATTGGTGCCTCGAGTTATACGGCAGCATCAATGATTGAACTTCTTCATACAGCTTCCCTTATCCATGATGATGTTGTGGATGAATCACATGAGCGAAGGGGTTTTTTCTCAATCAATGCTTTATGGAAATCGAAGGTGGCTGTGCTGGTCGGCGACTATTTGTTGGCCAAAGGTCTTTTACTTTCAGTGGCCAACAAGCAATACGAGGTACTTGAATTAGTTTCGGAAGCTGTAAAGGAAATGAGTGAAGGAGAACTTTTACAAATACAGAAATCCAGGAAGTTAAATATCAGCATGGATGACTATTTTGAGATTATCCGTAAAAAAACTGCGGCTCTAATAGCCGCATGCACAGCAAGTGGTGCAAGATCTGCCGGAGCCAGTGATAGTCAGGTTTCCCTTATGAAGGAATTTGGCGAGCTGACAGGTATAGCGTTTCAGATAAAAGATGATTTGTTCGATTATGAGCGAAACGGAAAAATCGGGAAACCAACGGCAAACGACATCAAGGAAAAAAAAATGACCTTACCCCTGATTTACGCTCTTGAAGTATGTCCGTCGAACGAGCGAAGAAAAATTATCTCAATCATTAAACATCATAATCGTAACGCCGACAAAGTTGACGAGGTAATTAGTTTTGTAAAGAATTATGGCGGTTTGATTTTCGCAGAACAAAAAATGCAAGAATACAAAAACAAGGCTTTCGAAAAATTAAGTTCTTTCCCCGATTCAGAATCGAAAAAATCTCTGATTGCTCTCCTTGAATTCACAATAAGCCGAAAAGAATAGTACTCCAGAAATGAAAATCACCTACAAGGGTGCCTCTAGCTTTCAAATATCCGATTCTCCTTATATCAAACTCTTCGATATTTGACATTAACTAATTAATATACAGTGATATATATATTGCATTTCAGCCTGGCGATTTTATACCATCCAGATAAATTTTTACCAATTTTGCCTTTTTCTCCCCTAATATTTCAATCAGATGATTTTCAGACAGGTTTTTAAGCTCATCGATATTATTTACCCTGCTCCAGATTTTCTTTAGGGCACTCTCCCCTATTCCTGGTATGTTTGTAATTTCCGACTTCAACATGGAATCTGAACGTTTGAGTCGATGAAAGGTTATTCCAAAACGGTGAGCCTCGTTTCTCATTTGTTGGATGAGTTTCAAAGATTCCGAATTTTTATCGATATACAAGGGTATTGAATCCCCTGGAAAATAAATCTCCTCAAGTCGTTTTGCGATGCCTATTACAGCAATCCTTCCTCGCAAATCAAGTTCTTCAAGTCCTTGAACTGCGGCATTAAGCTGCCCTTTTCCCCCATCCACAATAACTAATTGCGGCAAATCAATGTGTTCATCAAGCATTCGCGAATACCTTCTTGTAACTACTTCCTTCATGGAAGCAAAGTCGTCAGGACCCGTAACTGTTTTAATATTGAAATGTCGGTAATCCCTTTTGGAAGCACGGGCATTTTTAAAAACCACGCAGGCAGCTACCGGGTTTGAGCCCTGGATATTGCTGTTATCGAAACATTCTATATGGATGGGCAATTCGGAAAGCCTTAAATCTGATTTCAGTGTGGAGAGAATGCGAAAAGTCGATTTTTCTGGTGAAATTGAAGCCTTTTGTCGTTTACGCTCAAGCATAAAATACTTGGCATTCCGCTCCGAGAGCTCAAGTAACTTCCTTTTGTCGCCTATTTTTGGGATTGTTTGAAATGAATTTGGCGGCAGACTATCCAGTGAAAACGGAACAATAATTTCTTTTGCATCGCTATAGAGACGAGAGCGCACTTCCGCAATGGCAAATTCAAGCAATTCAACTGGCGACTCATCCAATTGCTTTCGCAATTCTACTGTATGAGCTTGAATAATCGCCCCATTTACCACCTTCAGGAAATTTACATAAGCTAGGTCACCATCCTGCACAATGGAGAAAACATCCACATTATGAATTGATGGATTAACGATAGTCGATTTTATCTGGAATTTCTCCAACATCTCAATTTTCAGACGTATGGCTTCGGCATCCTCAAACTTATATTTTGCCGAGAAATCCAACATAAGATTATTGAGATGGTCTAAAAGCTCCTTTAGATTGCCCTTTAGAATCAGGTGTATTTGATTTATTGCCGCGTCGTAGCTTTCCTTAGTTTGCAGTGATTCACAAGGAGCCTGACAATTGCCGATATGAAATTCAAGACACTTTTTGATTTTTCCTTTTTGGATGTTTTCGTCGGTAAGAGAATGCTGACAGGTCCTAAGCTTATAAAGTTGTCGTATAAGTGAAAGAATCGTACGCACCGTGAGAGCTGAAGTGTAAGGCCCATAGTATTTGGATCCATCTGAAATTATGTTTCGTGTGGAAAAAACCCGGGGAAAAGGTTCGTTCTTTATGCAAATCCAGGGAAAGGTTTTATCATCCTTAAGGTTAACATTGTATTTAGGCTGGTATTTTTTGATAAGGTTATTCTCCAAAAGAAGGGCGTCGGATTCCGTATCGACAATAATGTGTTTAACCTCGGCGATTTTTTTTACCAGTACTCTCAGTTTGTTATTCTCAAAATGTGTTTTCGAGAAGTACGAAGAAACCCTTTTCTTTAAATTTTTGGCTTTGCCGATATAAAGAAGAGTCCCATTTGAATCGTAGAACTGGTAAACACCTGGTTTCCCGGGAAGGTTTAAAATTGTGTCCTTTAAAATAGCATTTTCCTCTTTCATCTTTATAGCAAAAGAAGTAATTACTCGTACAGGCTTGTAAAACAAAATTTGCTTCCGTCGAACAAACCCTTATTGCTCAATTTCAATTCAGGAATTACCAATAAAGCCATAAAACTAAGGGTCATAAAAGGAGCTTTTAAATGGCAGCCGATGCCCGCAGCCAAATTATTGATTTTCTTATACTGTCTGGCCACGACTTCAGCCTTCTCATCGGATATAATGCCGGCAATCGGCAGAGGTATGCCGGTAATTTCGGATCCATCATGCACAGCTACCCCACCTTTATTGTCAATTACCCAATTAATGCATTCCGCAATTTCAGTATTGGATACGCCTACTGCAATGATGTTATGAGAATCGTGAGAAATGGAACTGGCAAGAGCTCCCTTTTTCAATGAGAAATTTTTGATAAAAGCTATTGAAGGAGCTTCCTGCTCATAACGGTTAAGCACAACAAGTTTCAAAACGTCCTGGGAGACATCGGAGACCAAGTCATTTCCGCTGACTTCAAGAGAGGCCACAAAAGAGCCTGTTATCAATTCCCCATCCTCAACAGATATCACTTTAACTCTTTTGGAGGTTGGGGGGACAATAAGAGTGTTATTTATAATCCTATTTGCCATGAACTTATTTACAATTTTTTGTTCGGAAACCTCCTTCAGACCCCTCACCTTATCAAAAACTATATTTCCCCCGATGTAGGTCTCAGAAACCCGAAAGGAAATCAGGTCATCAACCCTGATAAAATCGGCGCTATCGCCCACCCTCAGCAATCCAACAGGAAGATTATAATGTCTGACGGGATTAACAGTAACTGCACGCAGAAGGTTAAAGAGATTAATTCCCTTTACGACTCCTCTTTTAAGTAGTTTATTAATATGCCCATCCAGCAAATCATCAGGATGTAGGTCGTCGGAACAAAGAAACACCTTGTTTGGGAACTTGTCGATTAAAGTCCACAGAGCTTCGAAGTTTTTGGCTGCGCTTCCCTCCCGAATCTGGACAATCATTCCTTTTTCTATTTTCTCAAGAGCCTCCTGAATTCCCGAGCATTCGTGATCCGTATCAATTCCCGCCTGCACGTATTTATCCAAATTCGCGCCACTAAGTCCGGGAGCATGTCCATCAATCTTGCGATTGTACTTCTTAGCTACCATAATTTTTTCCCACACTTCCGGATTATTGTGGATTACTCCGGGATAATTCATCATTTCCGAAAGAAATTTCAGGTTCTTTTTTTCAAAAAGATATCGAATGTCATCTGCCGAGATTTGAGCTCCAGAGGATTCGAAGCTGGTGGCTGGCACACAGCTGGGAGCTCCAAAGAAGAATTTCATTTCCGCACCTGAGGCGTTTTCTATCATATACTGCACTCCGTCGAGCCCGAGAACATTCGCAATTTCATGCGGATCAGAAACGGCAGCTACCGTACCGTGCGAAACAGCGATACGTGAAAAATGCTGGGGAGTAAGCATTGAACTTTCTATATGAACGTGGGAATCCACAAGACCTGGAAGAATATACGAGCCTGTCGTTGTGGAAGATTTTTGAATTGAAAATATTTTTCCGTCAATGACGGTTATTTCCGCATCATAGATCTCTTCCGAGAAGAGATCTACCAGCTTACCGTGGTGTTTTTGAGGTGAATTCATAGAGTGTTTTAATGTTCCACGTGGAACATGTTCCACGTGGAACATTATCGACCCATAAATAAAAGTAGGACACTGATGTCAGCGGGCGATACCCCGCTAATCCTGGAGGCCTCCCCAATAGTTAAAGGTTTTACACGTGCTAGCTTTTGCCTGGCCTCGATTGATATCGACGCCAAACTTTCGTATTTAATATCTTCTTTTATCTTTATCCCCTCGAGGCGTTTAATCTTGTCAGCAATTACTCTCTCCCTCTCGATGTAACCCTCATACTTAATTTCGATTTCCGCGGATTCCAGGATCTCATCCTTTCTGCCCATAAATTGCTCGCACAGTACATCGAGACCCGGAACAAGAAACAAAATATCCCTGAGCGCTATTTGAGGCCTTCTAAGAACATCAATAATTTTAACTTTCTGATTAATTTCAGAGGTTCCTTTTTCCAACAGCAATGGGTTAATATCCTCCGGGCTAACGCTGGAAGTTTCTAAAAGCTTTCTGATTTCATTTTTCCAATCCCTCTTCAGAACAAGCAGATCATATCTCCTCCTTCTAGCCAATCCCATTTGAAAGGAAATCTCGGTCAAGCGATCGTCGGCATCATCCTGGCGCAAGAGCAGGCGATATTCGGCCCGCGAAGTAAACATCCGATAAGGCTCATCAACTCCTTTTGAAATCAGGTCATCAATGAGAACTCCAATATAGGCCTGATCTCGTCCTAAAACGAAATCACCCTTGTTTTGCACGCTCAGGGCAGCATTGATTCCGGCCATCAAACCCTGAGCCGCTGCCTCCTCGTAACCCGTAGTTCCGTTTATTTGTCCCGCAAAGTACAAACCCGAAATGATACGCGTTTCCAAAGAGTGCTTAAGTTGTTCCGGTGGATAGTAGTCATATTCGATTGCATAACCGGGACGGAAAATCTTCACATTTTCCAAGCCTTCAATTTTACGAAGGGACTCATATTGTACTTTAAGCGGCAGAGAAGAACTGAATCCATTAATATAATACTCAATTGTATCCAAGCCTTCGGGTTCAAGAAAGAGTTGATGCGAATCTTTTCCTGCAAAGGTGTGGATTTTATCCTCGATGCTAGGACAGTATCTGGGTCCAATACTCTTTATAGTACCATTGTACATTGGGGAGTCTTCCAAACTTGCACGGATATTGTCGTGCACGTCAAGATTTGTAAAAGCAATGTAACACGATCTATGGCTGGAGTAGTCCACCTCATAATCAAGAAAAGAAAATTTACGGTTTTCATTGTCACCCGGTTGCTCAGTTAGTTTCGAGAAATCGATACTTCTACCATCAATACGTGCCGGGGTACCCGTCTTCATCCTCCCAACTTTAAAACCCATTTCCTTGAGCTGTTCCGAAATCCCCACGGAAGCCGGCTCAGATGCTCTCCCACCCTCAATCTGTGTTCTACCTATGTGCATAAGCCCATTCTGAAAAGTTCCGTTGGTAAGGATAACCTTTTTAGAAAAGAAATTCATTCCCATTTTCGTAGTTACACCTTTAATATTATCACCATCCAAGATAAGTGAAACTACCATATCCTGCCAAAAATCAAGATTCGCGGTGTTTTCAAGCAGTTCCCTCCAAACGATACTGAACTTTGTTCGATCGCACTGAGCTCTAGGGCTCCACATAGCCGGACCTTTTGACCGATTAAGCATGCGGAACTGTATCATGGAGGCATCAGAAACAAGTCCGGAGTATCCCCCAAGGGCATCAATTTCACGGACAATCTGACCTTTCGCAACACCTCCCATGGCAGGATTACAACTCATCTGACCAAACTTTGTCATATCCATAGTGATCAACAAAGTACTACAGCCAAGATTTGCTGAAGCAGCACCAGCCTCGCAGCCTGCATGCCCAGCACCAACAACAATTACATCGTACTCGGGTAACATAAATCTATATTTCTGCAAAGATAATTATTTAAAAACAATACAAATAACATTTGATCATTGCACTTGAAATAGAACAATGCCAATTTCTAAGGGAAGATAATAGGAAAGGATATCAAAAAATTCATTTTCCCAGAGCCTGCAAAAGTCTGGTCAGCGCATCGTCTTCTTTGAGGTGAATGGATTTCTTCAAATGCGCAGTATTGTCCTCATAACCGAAAAGGTGAAGAATCCCATGTATAATAACACGACAAAGTTCAGTTTGGACCGTAGTCTTAAAATTTTCGGCGTTTTCCGAAACACGATCGATACTAATAAACAAATCCCCGGAAATAAAATTCTCTTCGTTGTAATTGAAAGTAATTATATCGGTATAGTAATCATGACTAAGATACTTACGATTAATTTCCAAAAGATATTCATCTGAACAGAAAATAAGGTTTATCTGTCCTGGCTTAAAACCACTATGCAGAATCTCAGAAACTATCCAGTTTCTGAGAATACGCTTATTTTTTAAATTAAAGCTTAGATCAGCCGAATGAAAGGTGACAGGCAATTTTATTTGAGACTAAAAGTTAATTGAACAATTCTGCCATTCTCAAAAAACTCTATTTGATCCGAAAGACGTTGCATCAGAAAAACCCCTCTCCCATTGATCTTTTCAAGGTTTTCAGGAGCGGTAGGGTCAGGAATATTCTTGTAGTCAAAACCAACGCCCTGATCCTTCACCCGTAAAATTAGTTTTGTTTCCTCAACCGTCAAAAGTATATCCACCAGTTTTACTTCAAGGCTTTTATTGCCATGAACTATAGCATTGTTAGCCGCTTCAAGTGTTGCAATAAGCAGGTTGCCGTAAATTTCATCAGAGAGCGATAACTCCGCAGAGATTTCATCCACAAATTTTTCAACTTCCCGAAGATTTTCAGAAACAGACTTTATAGTTAATTCCCTTCTCATATCATAACATCGAAACTAATTATTTCCAACTAGAACGAACCTTTATACTTAAATTATAAAATAAAGTTACACTTATTATTATTATTTACTCAACCATAATTCAGGATTCATAATCACTTTATCTTTCCAAACTTCAAAATGAAACTTTGTGGTTTTATCCATATCGGTAAACACGGTCCCAATAATATCCTTGGTTTTCACCTTATCGCCAGCCTTCACTTTTACATCAATAAGATTTTGATATACGGTTCTATATTCGCCATGCTTAATGATTACCGTGTAATTTGCCCCCAAAATCGCAATTACTTTAGTAACCTCACCATCGTATACACTTCGTACCTTGGCCCCTTCAACGGTATTAATGTCAATTCCGTTACTTTTAATTTTGATGCCCTTCAAAACGGGATGGTTTTGTTCCCCGTATTTTCCGGTAATAACCCCTTGTTCGGACGGCCATGGCAAACGCCCCATATTTCTGTTAAAGTCACCGGAAATAATTTTTTCTTCCGGAGTTAAAATATTTGGCTTATTGGCAACCTTTGCCTTATTAATTTCTTCCTCGATAAGGCGTCTAATTTCCTTCTCTATTTCAGATTGAATGCGTTCACGTTTTTTAATCTCAGCCTTCAAATCAGTTTCTTTACTTTGTAAAGAACGAATCAGTGAAACATTCCTTTTCTTGTCCTTATCCAATGAATTAAGCTCTCTTTGTCTTTCACTCAATAGAACTTCATTTTTTCTCTTGTTTTCAAGTAGCTCAGAATTTCTACGCCTTAAATTTTCCTCCTCCTTCTTCAGTTGAACTACCAAATCCGACCGATACCTAGCCAAGTATTTCAGATATTTTATTCGCTGATAAGCTTGATTAAAATCCTCCGAGGAAAACAAATACATCAAAGCATAGTCGTTATCCAAATTTCGAGAGGCGGCAACTACCAGTTCAGCATAATCGAGCTTGATTTCCGTTACCCTAGACTCAACTCTTTTGATTTCAATAGTGTTCTCTTCAATATTATTTTTCATAAAATCAATCTCTTCTGAAATATTTTCAATGATCCCACTCCTTAATTCAATATTTTGCTGTATCAGGTTAAGCTGGTTTAGAGAAACGTTTTTGGAACTTTCAGTTTTCTCCAAGAGGGATCGAGAATATTGCAGCTTTTGAATATTATCGTTCTTCTTCTTTTCAAGTTCAGTGGAGTTTTGAGAAAAAGCCATAAATAAAGGGACAAGAATGAGAATCCCCGAGAAAAAAAAGAATTTTAATATATTAAAACAGGATTTCACTATAGCTTGAATTAACATTAAAATTCTTTCTTGAAAACTTATCCAGGGAGATCTTTCCAACTTGCAGCTGCACTTCAGCATCCATACTTTTACTCCTTACCATCACCTTCAGGTCTCTGGGATAATTAGGATCCTCGTAGTAAATACCCGGAAAAACAGATAAGAATAAGCCAGCCTTAGAATCGCTTATATCAAGGCTGGAAATATTATAGCTGCCTATATCGAACCCAGAAACAACTTCAGCTCCAAACGAGGACCGATAGGTATAAGTGAAACCTTCCTGCCCTTCGTTAAGTCTGGACTTGAAAAGTTTTCTGTTCTCAGAACCATCAACTACAAAACCCTTCAAAATAATACTTTCAATCTGGGAATAGCTCAAATCAATACCCAGCAAACCCTCAACCTTCGAAAATTCACCAAAATAATAGGACTTCTCAATACGATTGATAAACTTGACACTATCCACAGATAACTCAAGACGCCCTAATTCGAAACCCAGAATATTAATATTAGCATAGATATACTCCCCTTGCATAATATTAACTTTTCCCCGTAGATTTTTTGTATCATCTGAAATCACTTTAATATCCAATTGTTCGGTGGAAAAATATTTGGAGGAATAGGCCCTGGATTTCTTAAACAAATATTGACCAAAGTCAGCATCTCGTGAAACCGATGAAAGCGGAACCGTCTTGCAGGAAACAATCATTGTCATAAGAACAAAGAAATTCAATAAATATCTAAGGCTTTTCATAGAATCTCTTAAGTTTATTAGAAACAATATCCTCGCTATAGCCTCTATCACGCGCCTTTTCATAGTAATCTTCCGCACTTTCATAGTCTCCAAGCATAAATAATATTTCCGCATAATGAAAAATAATATCAGGATCGTTCGCAGAATCAATAATAAGTGCCTTTTGGGCAAATACTTTTGCATTTACATAGTCACCCATCCGAAATAAAACCCAAGCATAAGTATCAAGAAAGGTGCTATTATCCGGTGAATTAACAATGGTTGAATAACTTAAGTCTTTAGCTTTATACAAATCCACACTGTCCAAGGCCAAGTAATAACTATAATTGTTTTTTGTGAAATCGTTTGATGGATCCATTTCCACCAAAGCATCATAATAGGTATAAGCTTCAATTTTTCTGTTACTTCGATAGCTTGACTCGGAAAGAAATATCAGAAATTGCAACCTGATCTTATCACTGTCTTTAATGGATTTATAATTAAGTGACAAAACGGAATAAGCCTTTTCAAAATTGTCTTGCTGAAAATAAGCCATACCTACGAACAAATAAAGCTCATGTTTGTTAGGAAAAAACCTGAGAGCCTCCTCACCAATAATAATCAATTCATTATAATCCTCAAGCATAGAAGCATTATAGAGAGCTTGCTGCCAAATGATATAATCGTCTTTTTTAGTACTCAGGATGTCTTTAATAATTTCCAAGGCTCTTGGATGATTCTCGATTCCATTGTAAAAATCATATGCTACAGTCTTAACTTCATAATTATCAGGATATTCGGCAAGCAGGCTGATAATCATTTCCTCCAATAATTCGCGATGACGGTTGATAAGCTCCCGATCTTTATTAAGGGCCATCATCGTCTGAATTTTATTTGTCACAGGAATGTTACTATTTAAAAAAGCCTGATTGAGATAAAAATAAGCCTTTTTGTTATCTCCTTGAGAGGAATAAATATCGGCCAAGTTAGTAACCGCATAAATATTCGAGGAATCAATTGCATAGGCGGCCTGATAGGCTTTAAGTGCGTGCAGAGAATCTCCTAAATCAACAAAGTATTCACCCAGAATAATCTGATATTCAGCAATTTCAGGTGCTCTCTCAATAAGTCTCATCAGTACATTTTCAGCTTTAATGTAATTACCTTGTAACTTGAATATTTCAAATTTCTTAAAACTTATAAGTTCGGAAACTCCAAATTCCTTTTCAATAAGCTCGAGAACGCTTATTGCCTTAGAATACTTCCGGTTAGCAGCATAGATTTCGGCTATTTTAAAGTCAATAGTTAGAGAATTATTACTGTTGTTACGCTTTACTTTTTTAAGAACTTTAAGCGATTTAGAGCTTTTGTTGTTTATTTTAAGCAATTCCGAATAAGCAATACCATACCAATAATTATCGGGGACCAACCGAAAAGACTTTGAGAGTATTTCTTCAGCCTTTTGGTTTTCCCCAAGAGCAGAATAAACTGTACCCAACTCATAGTAAGCAACATCACATTCAGGATTAGCCTTTATACAGGACAAATACAAGTTTATGGCCTCATTAACATTTCCCACCATTTTTTGCCTAGAAGCTTCAATAAGAGCATACTGGTATGAATATTCGGATTTTATAGACGATACCTTATCTGTCTTCTGAGAAAAAACCGAGAATCCAATTAAGAACAGGGTAAATGTTAAAAGTGTCTTCATCCGAAATTTATTTACCTGTATGGCCAAAACCACCACTTCCTCGAGCAGTATCATCCAAAACCTCTACATTAATCAAAGAAATGTTTTCATGTTTTGCTACAATCATTTGACAAATTCGTTCACCATGCATAATTTCAAACTCATTATCCGAAAGGTTTACAAGAATAATACCGATCTCTCCACGATAGTCGCTATCAATAGTTCCAGGACTATTCAAGACTGTTATTCCGTGTTTCAGAGCCAGACCGCTTCTAGGCCGGATCTGCGCCTCGTAACCCACTGGCAACTCGATAAACAAACCAGTAGGGATGAGCATACGCTGCAAAGGTTTTAATACAATAGGCGAATTTAAATTGGCTCTTAAATCCATTCCAGCCGAATTAGCGGTGCTATATTCGGGTAGCGGGTTCGATGATCGATTAATGATTCGGACTTTCATTTTTTTACAAATAATTTTCGTTTTTCAGAGATATAAAAAAGTAAAAGGTAAGAACAAATCAAAACAAAATGGAAAATATACCTGATAACGAGATTTGAAAACTCCAGAACTTCTGAAGCAAGATAAAACAATAATGCTAAAACAACGAATATCAACATCTGTTTTAGCTCATAGTTTATCCTATAATATCGTTGACCCACGAGAAAACTAAGAACCACCATGAGAAAATAACTAATAAAATGTCCCCAGGCAGAAGCATAATAACCAAAATGCGGAATAAAGAAATAATTAATCACAAAAGTAATAGTGGCACCAAAGAAAACAAGATAGACACCCCAGATCGTCTTATTAGAAAGTTTATACCAGATAGAAAGATTATAAAAAACTCCCATGAAAAGATTAGCAATCAGCACCAAGGGAATTATTGAAATTCCCTCTCTAAATTCAGGCCCAATGAAGAGTATAAAAATATCAAGGAATAGCATAACAAACAAAAAAATAGCCATTCCGGAAAACACAAAATACTTCATTACCTGAGCATAAATTTCCCTAGCATTAACCTCATGCTTCTTGGAAAAAAAGAAAGGCTCAGCGGCATACCGGAACATCTGTATGAAGAGTGTCATGAGTACAGCCAATTTTACGCTAGCACCGTAAACACCCAATTGTTCCATTGGATTTTGCGCGGCAGGCAATAGGTATTTAAGCAGAATCCTGTCAATTACCTCATTAACAGTACCGGCAAGCCCGGCGATAAGCAGGGGGAAACTATAAAACAACATTCTTCGAAGAAGAGAAAATTGGAAAACTCCTGAAGTAAAAAATATCTCTTTACTCAAGGCAAGAACTTTGACAACCACCGACAGCAGATTACTTATGAAAACATATCCCACCCCAATTTCGGGATTATAGACTGCTGAAACCAGTTTGGAATCAATATTTTCGGGACAATAAAACAGAAAGAACCAATTTGCCAGGATGTTAACACCTACTTCAAGGATTCTGATAAGCGCGTATTTAAAAGCTCTGGTTTCAAGCCTTAGTTTTGCAAAAGGAATAGATGCAAAACTATCCAAACCAACAATTAAGCCGACCCAAATAATATACTCCGGGTTATCAGGATAATTAAGGAAATTTGCCAAACTCTGGCTAAAAATCCAAGACAGGCCAATAAAAAAAAGTGAAGTAACTGCAAGAGAAAAGAGAGCGGATCGGTATACATTTCTATGATTGTTGTCCTTATCAGCAAACCTGAAGAAACCCGTCTCCATACCATAAGTAAGCACAACCATTAAAATAACAATATAAGCATAGAATTCGGTAACAATACCGTACTCTGCTTTGTTAAAGATTCGAGTATAGAATGGAGTAAGAAGCAAATAATTAAGAACGCGTGGCACCACAATTCCCAGTCCATAAACGGCCGTTTGTCCGGCAAGCTGCTTGATATGATTCACAACAAAAATTTGCTTCTAAGTTATGTCTTATTTCACAAGATTGTTAAGGCATTCTTTCAAATTATTTCCAATAAATTGGTAACCTTCTGAATGTAGGCGGGCAGGGATTACTTTCTGACCCACAAGAAGGGTAGAACTACCCTCCCGTAAAACGAGACGCAGGACAAAGGAAGGAATTTTAAAAACACACGGTCTATTAAGGCTGCTGGCCAATTTATGAGAAAATTCCGAATTGGTAGAAGGTTGCGGGCATACGACATTGAAAATTCCATCCGCGTCAGTCGAAATAATCCTATGAACGATTCTTACGACATCATCAATTAGAATGAAAGAAAAACCCTGCTTGCCATTCCCGATAACACCCCCAATACCAAGCCAAAATATTTTTCGAAGGATTTTAAAAGCACCACCGGAATTGGAAAGTACGACCCCAAAACGCAAAATACAAAGTTTGGTTCCAAATTTAAGGACATCGTAGGCCTCTTTTTCCCAATCGATTACAACTTTAGCAAGATAATTATTGGCAAAATGCAATGACGTCTCGTCACAGATAAGTCCATCGGCGTATAAACCGACAGCACTTGCATTGAGTAATTTAATCGGTTTCTTTTTCATTAAACCTACAGCCTTAACTAGATTCTTGGTCGTGTCAATCCTGGAAGCATATATAAGGTTCTTGACTTTTCGATTCCATCTCCCTGCAATCGGAAAACCTGCAAGATTTATAATAAAATCGGTCCCTTCAAGAGATATTGCAAGCTTATCAGTGTCCCCGTAAAGCATAGAACTCTTTACGATTCTGACCTGAAAATCCTTAGAGAGGTACTTAACCAGTTCAGATCCTATCAATCCTCCTGCACCAATAATACCAACTAATTTTTTCATACCAAAAAATCTATATAGTATCCGCTTCAAAAATAAATATTATACGCGAAGCCCATGAAGCAAAAACCAATAACTTATATCGCAATTTGCCTGTAACTATATGAGCGTAAATATTCCGAAGCTAAAACATTTTTATCGTCAATAAGTTATTATTTAATACTTTTGCTAATTATAAAAAAATTATGAGAAATATAATACTACTAACATTAATAATAATGGCCTCTGTATCAGCAGAATCACTTTGCCAATTTTCGCCAAATTACCAACTTACGAAAGTCCAAATCAAAACTGATTCCGGAACCATAACCATAGCCTTATATGACGAAACTCCTCTTCACAGGGATAATTTTATAAAATTGGCCAAATCCGGGTACTTCGACAATCAACTTTTTCACCGTCTGATAAAAGGGTTTATGATACAGGGAGGCGACCCCAATTCAAAAAACGCAGATAAGGGAGAGTTGCTAGGACAAGGAGGCCCGAGTTACACAATACCCGCTGAGTTTAATCCCAACTATTTTCATAAAAAAGGAGCTCTAGCGGCGGCAAGAAAAGGAGATGATGTGAATCCTTCCAAGTCATCATCCGGGTCACAATTCTACATTGTCCAGGGAACCGTATACTCTGCAGCTCAATTGGAAATGATGGTAGCACGAAATCTGCATGCTCCCTTTTCTGAAATTGAGAAGGAAACCTACATGCAAATTGGTGGATCGCCCCACCTGGATGGGTCGTACACAGTTTTTGGTGAGATAACGGAAGGATTTGAGGTATTGGACAAGTTGATGCAAGTTCCGGTGGATACATACGACAGACCCTTAACAGATCTGAAATTCAGTGTAAAAATTTTCAACCTGGATTAAGATTTATTACCAGCAGACCATGATATTTATATCTTTACACAAAAAGAACAAGATCCATGCTAGATAAAATAAAAGAGCTGATTTCAGAAGCTGAACAGTACAAAGCCAACAGCCTTCAGGATTTGGAGGATTTCAGGATAAGACATTTAAGTAAAAAGGGCAGTCTCGCTCAACTCTTTGAGGACTTCAAGGTCATTTCAAATGACAAAAAGAAAGAAGTTGGTCAGGCACTCAATGAGCTAAAGCAGACAATACAATTAAAGATCGATAGTCTCAAGGACGAACTGGGCAGCACTGAGGATATCAGTCAAATTTCTGATCTAACCCTACCAGCTGAGAGTCTTCTTTTAGGATCCCGACATCCTATTTCCATCGTACGAAACGAAATTCTGGAGATTTTCTCCCGCTTGGGATTTACGGTTTCGGAAGGTCCGGAAATCGAGGATGACTGGCATGTGTTCACCTCTTTGAATTTTCCACCGGAGCATCCAGCAAGGGATATGCAGGATACCTTTTTCATTGAGAAGAATCCCGATATATTACTTCGCACTCATACTTCTTCAATACAGGTAAGGGTTATGGAGCACACTAAACCCCCGATTCGAACCGTATCCCCTGGAAGGGTTTTCAGAAATGAGGCAATTTCAGCCCGTGCACACTGCATTTTTCATCAGGTTGAAGGTTTGTACATCGATGAAAATGTTTCTTTTGCGGACTTAAAGCAGACCCTACTTTATTTCGCCAAGGAGATGTTTGGAGAGTCAACACAAATACGCCTGCGTCCCTCCTATTTCCCCTTTACCGAGCCATCGGCAGAAATGGACGTGAGTTGTGCTTTATGTGGCGGAAAGGGCTGCAACGTGTGCAAATATACAGGCTGGCTGGAGGTATTGGGATGCGGCATGGTTGATCCCGCGGTATTGGAAAACAACAATATCGACAGTAAAAAGTATACCGGGTTTGCCTTTGGAATGGGTATTGAGCGTTTGGCAATGCTTAAATTCCAGATCAGAGATCTGCGATTATACTTTGAAAACGATGCACGCTTCTTAAGGCAGTTCTCGGGAGCAATTTGAGTTGCTTTTTGTCAATTCAGCCTGTAAGGAAGTTAGTTAGGGTTAAGTTCGATGACATGCTCAATTTCCATGGCTTCCTTATAGCTTGCGTACACTCCACAGTATTTATCCTTAGACATATCGACGGCCTTTTGGATTTTATCCAATGGCAGGTCTTTTCCAGTAAATTTGTAGATAATCTTCATATGAAGAAACTTTTTGGGATGCTCCTCAGCTGTATCGCCTTCAACGGAAATATCCAATGAATCGAATTCAACTCGCATTTTCTTCAGGATCGATACTACATCCATACCTGTGCAACCTCCAAGAGCAACCAACATAAAGGCTTTAGGTCTTGGGCCCAAGTCTTTTCCACCATGCTCTTCAGAGGCATCAATAATTAGTTTGTGTCCGTTTACACTGGTCTCGAAAGCCATATTGCTTAACCAGTTCATTGAAATTGACTGCTTCATAGTATAAAAAAAGTTATCGTGAATTATCGTAACAAAATATTCTGCAAAGAAAGGCAAAATACATTCCCTTAACAACTGGGAATAATTTTAGTTCCCACGATATTGATATCTTAACATTTGTATTTATTTCCTACTTTTACAAAGTTTTCCATTGATTACATGCTCTAAAAGGAGATGGTACAACAGGCCATGATTTGCTGATGAAACAAAATAACATATCCGGGAAAAAGGAAGAATGCCTTATTAAAAGCCACCCTCTGTTCCGCCATCTCACGCCCTCTGAATTTGACAGGTTATATGAGGAGACTGTTACAGAGCACCACAAGAGAGGATCGGTCTTATACCATGAAGGCAATAGGATTAACGGGTTTTATTACATTTCAGCAGGAATCATAAAAATATACAAGACGGGGATTGACGGAAAAGAGCAAATAATTCGGTTTGCCCAGAAAGGCGACATTATCGGGTTCAGGTCTATTTTAAGCAACGAGCAAGCCTGCACCACCGCTCAGGTAATCGACGAGTCTGCAACCTGTTACATCCCGGGTGAAACCCTGATTAACCTAGTTAAAAACAACGGCAATTTCTCTATTGAGCTGATGCAAATCACATGTAAGGAGTTGGGTCAGGCAAATTCCTACATAACAGATATCGCACAGAAAAGCGTAAGGGAAAGGCTGGCAGAAATAATTGTTCAGCTCTACAACGATTTTGGCCTTGACGAGGAAAATGTATTACAGATAACCTTAACCCGTGAAGAACTTGCCAATATTGTGGGTACGGCAACAGAATCAGTAATCCGTTTATTATCGGAATTCAAGCAAGACAAGATGATTGAACTTAACGGCAGAAAAATCAAAGTGCTTAATCTTCCAGCCCTCAGAAAAGTAGGAAACATCTACATATAGAATCAGAACAACTTGTTTTGCTCATTCCTCAATTTACCCAAATGCATATAGGCAATGGCTGTGGCTTCACGGCCTCTGGAAGTTCTTTTGATATATCCCTCTTTAATTAAAAAAGGTTCATAAACTTCCTCAATCGTTCCGGCATCTTCGCCAACTGCGGTAGCAATTGTGGAAATTCCCACAGGACCGCCTGCAAACTTGTCAATAATTGTATTCAGTATTTTATTATCCATTTCATCCAGACCGGATTTATCGATGTTCAGTGCCTCGAGCGAGTATCGGGTAATGTCGATGTCAATGATCCCGTTGCCTTTAACCTGGGCAAAATCCCTAACCCTTCTCAAGAGAGCATTCGCAATACGGGGTGTTCCGCGGCTTCTGGAAGCAATTTCCACGGCAGCCTGGTCATGGATCTCTACCTTGAGAATTCCAGCCGAACGGTGAACGATTCCGGTGAGTATATCGTGATCGTAGTACTCGAGTAAGGAGGTAATCCCAAAACGTGCCCGTAAGGGGCTTGTTAGTAGTCCGGATCGCGTTGTGGCCCCAATAAGGGTAAAAGGATTAAGGGTGAGTTGCACCGAACGAGCGCTGGGACCTTTATCGAGCATGATATCGATAGTATAATCCTCCATGGCCGAGTACAAATATTCCTCAACTACAGGGGAAAGCCGGTGGATTTCATCGATAAAAAGAACATCCCCCGTTTCGAGTCCTGTTAATAATCCGGCGAGATCGCCAGGTTTATCAAGCACCGGACCCGAAGTAATCTTAAGTCCAACACCCAGTTCGTTGGCAATTATATTTGCAAGAGTGGTTTTGCCCAGTCCTGGAGGACCGTGAAGCAGAACGTGGTCGAGAGCTTCTTCACGCTGTTTTGCAGCCGTAACAAAAACTTTAAGATTATCGACAATTTTACTCTGTCCGGCGAAATCATAAAACCTTAACGGACGCAATTTATTATCGAGTTCCCTGTCAGAATCAATAAAACCTTCTTTTCTTATATGAAAATCTTCACTCATTGATACATTATTTGATAGTTTGGATTGAGCCTTTGGGTAAATTAATCTTCTCCCCATTAATCCTGTATTCTATATCATTTTTATAGGTAATTGTCATTTCCAGGTTTCCCTGCTCATTGAATTTCTTCCAATTCCTTTCCCGTACCCCACGGCGATAAAAGCGTTCTTCTTTAAGAATTCCGGATGGGTAATAGTATTTGTGCTTTCCTTCGGCAAGGTCCTGATTAAAATCCCCCGAAAACTGCAAAACCCCATCATTATAAAAATACTTCCAGATACCGCTTCGCAGACCCGACTGATAATTCCCTGTTTCACTATGATCGTTAACCGTGTAGCTCCACTCCCCTTCCTTTTCACCGTTAATAAAATCACCTTTGGTTATGACTGTTCCAGAATCGGAATATTCGACCATGGGACCATCCTCACGACCATTGAAGTAGCTTTCCTCTCTCCACACTTCCCCGTTGGGATAATACCATGTCCACTGACCATCATAAAGTCCAGTGAGAAAATTGCCTTCTTGTTCCTTGCTTCCATTTTTATAATAAAACACCCAGCTTCCTGCTTGCCTATTATCCCGATAACTTCCAACCGCTTTGAGTTCACCGCTGATATAATATTCCTTCCATGCTCCTTCCTTACTTCCTGTCTCATCAATTTTTCCCTCTGATATGCAATTGGACTTATCATCGAAAATTTTTGCACTTACAACTTTTCCATCAGCATTATAAAAACGGTGCATGCCAACAGGCTTATCCTCTTGGTAACCACCTGAGGAAACAAGCTTTCCGTTATCATCATAAATTCTTCTGAAATCGAGTTTTTCCAAATCAATAAATTCCTGTTTGCTTTCGATAATTTTATTATCCAGGTATTTAAAACTAAGAATCAAATTTCCGCCTTCATTAAACTCCTTATACAAACCGTTCAATTGATCATTCTTATAACTCATTTCTTTTTGGACTTTTCCGTCGGGATAGAACAGTTTCCAAGTCCCCTGCTTAAGCCCCTGTTGATCGGTTATGTTAATTTTCTCACGGGAAATAAGATAATTGTTATTGTATTCCAGAAGAGTTGTAACCATTTCATTCTGATCATATTCTTTTCCCGGACCTTGTTTTTTACCGTTTATGTAATTTATTTCCTCTTTTAGTTTTCCATCGGGATAATAATAATACGCCCTACCCTCCTTTTTATCGTTCACATAAAGTTCTTTACTGATCAATATGGGTTGGAAACTTTTTTCATAACTGTATTTGAAGCTATAGCCATTTTTTTTACCGTATTTATAGTTGATTTTTTCCTCTAACTCACCCTTGTCGCTGTAAAAGGTCCAAGTGCTATCGAGAAGAAAATCTGTACGGAGTCCTTCTGATTTGAGAATTCCCGAAACGTTGTAGGTTTTCCAGAATCCATCCGGTTTTCCATTGCGGATCATCCCTTCGCTGGAAATTTGCTTATTAGGATAATAAAAGCGAGTAAAACCATCTTTTACCGTTTCCTGAGATTTGAGATCAGGAAAAAGTAAAAGGAGTGAAAGAAGGCAAAGAATTAAATGTAATTGTCTCATTACTTATTAAAGTCCTAATTTTGCGGATATTTCAAGCATTCTTCGAATAGGAATTTCGGCCTTTACCCGGATTTCTTCCTTCAAAGTTACCTCTGGCAATTCAAATTTTAAAGTATTATATAGTTTTTTTATGGTAATCAATTTCATAAACACGCAATCGTTGCAGGCACAGGTAGAATCATCAGGGGGAGCAGGGATGAAAAGTTTATTGGGGTTGGTTTTCTGCATTTGGTGAATAATACCAAATTCTGTAGCCACAATATAGATATTGGAATTGTCTTTTATTGTATAGTTTAAAAGAGCAGAGGTTGAACCGATATAATCGGCCACAATAAGAACGGTTTGCTCGCATTCAGGGTGGGCAATAATTTTCGCTGTAGGATACTGTTTTTTAAGATCAAGAATTCTTTGAAGCGAGAAACGCTCATGTACATGGCAAGCTCCATCCCAAATAACCATATTTTGTTTTCCGGTTTTGCTCTTTATATAATTTCCAAGGTTTTTATCCGGAGCAAATATCACATTTTCCTCCATTGGCAAACTGTTAACAATTTCGAAAGCATTGGAGGAAGTGCAGGTAATGTCGGAAAGAGCTTTAATTTCAGCTGTGGTATTCACATACGAAATTACAGTATAACCCGGATATTTTCTTTTGAATTCTGCGAATTTATCCGGTGGACATGAATCAGCCAGTGAACAACCAGCGTTTGTGTCGGGAATGAGAACTTTTTTTTGCGGTGACAGAATTTTTGCGGTTTCCGCCATAAAATGAACGCCGGCAAAGAGAATAATATCGGCCGAAGTACTTGCAGCCTGTTGGGAAAGAGCCAAACTGTCACCAACAAAATCCGCAATATCCTGAATTTCAGGCTCCTGATAATAGTGAGCCAGAATGATTGCATTTTTTTCTTTTCTCAGCCTGTTGATTTCAGAATGAAGGTCAATCGACTTGTCTATTTCAATATCCACAAATCCCTTTTTGATCAGTTCAGCCTTATTAACATTAACCATTCCTATTATTATTATATAATTTAAATTTTAAAATATTATATGATGATGATGTTAGTCCGTTAATAGTGTTCAAAATTATTTTCAATTCCTTTGGCAAGTTTACTTATAAAATTTTCAAAACATGATATTAACATAAGAATTCATCAACGCATCTTGTAAATCAAACAATTCCAAAGTAATTAACAAGCTGTTGATAGCGTAAATTTCTCACAAATATTGTTATTTCCCAGCATAAAAATCGGTTAAAAAATTGTTGGTTTTTGTACTAAAAACCACTGCTTATTTTTTTTGATATCATGATAATTTTATTACCGCTAAACGTTTTTGCTTTTTCAAATTATTTAACGCTTTTTAGTCTCGCTTTATTAAACAATTTATCAACCGAATAGTTAATAAACCACATTTAAACCAAGTTGGTATATAAAAACAGTTTCAGGTATTAAAATATTTAAGTATTTTTGGGGATAATTGTATTTTATGGACGAAATAAGAATAGCAATAGCGGCCGATCACGCCGGTTTTGAATTGAAAGCCGAAATCATGCATTTTCTTCTTAACAAGGGAATAAAGGTAAAGGATTTTGGAACATACAGTGCCGACTCGGTCGATTATGCCGATTTTGCCCACCCGATGGCTGAGGCCGTTGAAAAAGGCGATTTTCTTTACGGAATATCGATATGTGGTAGCGGAAATGGCATCAACATGACTGTAAACAAGCATCAGGGAATACGTTCTGCGATTTGTTGGAACGAGGAAATTGCAATGCTTGCCCGTTCGCACAACGATGCCAACATTTGTGCCTTGCCCGCTCGATTCATTAAAAAGGACGAGGCGTTAATGATCTTGGAGGTTTTTCTATCAACCGGGTTTGAGGGTGGACGACATACTCAAAGAATACAGAAGATCCCTCTAAAACATTAGTCATGCTGTCAAACACTTGTAAATACGGAATTCGTGCGGTCCTTTATCTTGCAGTAAATTCGAGGGAGGGACAAAAAATTGGTATTAAACAGATATCGAAGGATTTGGAAATACCCACGCCATTTCTCGGGAAAATTCTTCAGTCGCTTGCTAAACATCACCTTCTCTCCTCAACCAAAGGTCCTAATGGAGGGTTTGGCCTAGGGAAAAAGCCACAGGATATTTTGCTGATGGATATTGTTGAGATTATTGATGGGATGGACAGCTTCCACAAATGTGTTATTGGCCTAAAGTATTGCTCGGAACAGGAAAATCCGTGTGCACTGCACTCCCGTTATGCCTCCTTGAGGGAAGAAATACGGAAAATCTTTGAAGTGGAAACTATTGAGCAGCTTGTGAAGGACGTGGCGGTTGGCAAGCACGGGTTTATTATTTAAATTTTTTCAGAGCACCCCAGACCAACACGGCCAGTAGAACTCCAACGGCATTAAAAGCAAGGTCCGCAAAATCGCCCGATCTGGAATTCGTTAAGGTAGCTTGTAAAATTTCAAGTGATCCTCCGTAGAATACAGCAAGAATAGCAGCGAGAAGAATTATTCTAGCGTATGCCACTTCCGGTTTGGCTCTGATCATGTCGAAAATCAGCACAAATGTCAGGCTGAAATACATCCCGAGATGCACCAGCTTGTCGAAATTCGGCACGTCGAACCAGGTGATTTTTTCTACTTCATTCGATGGGAGGGTGCTTGCAATTAATATCAAAACCAATATGGCCATTGACCTGTAATAGTTATGGAGAAAAATTAGTAAGGGCATTCTGGCTGTTTTTGTTTAAGAATATTGTGCAAAGATATAGTTAGACCAGAAATAAAACAATTCACTCCCATAATGGTTTCGCATTTTCGAAGAATTGATGTTAATCACTAATTTGTAAGCTTTTACTATGGCCGGAATTTACATACATATTCCTTATTGCAGACAGGCATGCCGATACTGTGATTTTCATTTTGTGGTCTCTGTATGGCAAAAGAAAGAACTCATCCCCTTTTTGCTGCGGGAAACAGAAGAGAGGAAGGATTATCTGGAGGGTGAGGTCATTGACACGATTTATTTCGGGGGAGGTACCCCGTCGGTCCTTGAGGTAAAGGAGATAGTAAGCATTTTGAATAGTATTTACCGGAATTATCCTGTTTCACAAGAGGTAGAGTTGAGTCTTGAGGCTAATCCGGAAGACCTGAAGCCGGAATACCTTAGTGACTTGAGAAAGGCCGGTGTCAACCGCTTGAGCATAGGCATTCAGTCGTTTCAGGATTCGGATCTGGAGCTTATGCACCGGATACACAATGGCGAGCAGGCAACAGAGGCCGTTAAAAATGCCCAGTTGGCAGGCTTTGATAATATCAGTATCGATTTGATTTACGGATTACCCCGCCAGGAAAAAGACTTTTGGCAAAGAAATCTGGACAAGGCCCTATCATTGGGCATCCAGCATTTTTCCGCCTACCATCTCACTTACGAGTCGGGCACGGTGTTCGATCACTGGAGAAAAAAGGGCAGAATAGCCCTCATTCCCGAAGAGGACAGTCTGAAACAGTTCAAAATGCTTATAAATACAGCTAAACAACAGGGTTTTGAGCATTATGAGATTTCAAATTTTGCCCTTCCGGGTTTCCGGTCTAAACATAACAGCAGTTACTGGCAACAGAAAAAGTACCTGGGCATAGGCCCCTCCGCCCACTCCTATAACGGGGTAAGCCGGAGATGGAATTTCAACAACCATAAAAGGTACATCGATGGTATGGCTTCAGCTGAAGACTATTTCGAGATCGAGATATTAAGCCTGGAAAATATTTATAATGAACATGTAATGACTTCGTTACGAACTTCAAAAGGCGTAAGTTTTCTGTATTTGAAAACCCGTTTCGGAAACCAGGGAGCTGAATATTTCAGAACGGGAATTGAAAAGTTTGTGAAAAGCGGTCACGTGAGCGTTGACAATGATATTTACAGTCTGACAGAGGAAGGTATTTTTATAGCCGACCACATAATTGAAGCGGTTTTTAGGTAGCAAAGCAAGGAAACGATTGAAATAAGCCCAAAAAAAAGACGGGCTGCGGCCCGTCTTTTTTAACTATTAAGAGAGTTTTTTATCTCAGAAGAAACTCGGTGCTTCCAATGAGTTTGTTCTCACAGTAAAGTTCGCAGGTATAGTTACCTTTAACCAGATCGCCATTGTTATCCCAGAAGATTGAGACCGGCAGGTCGTTCTTTTCATAGTTTACCTCACGGCTTGCGCTATAAGGAATTTGCGAATTCTGGTATTCGATAACGCCTGCATTTTTTGCTCCCAACACAACTGCATCCGGCCGAACCAGTCGCAGATAAACAACTTTTGCTCCCGCATCGGCAACCGTATTTTTTCGAAGTGTGAAATCCACCCGTATTTTCGTCACCTTATCAATTTTGTCCTGTTCCTTGCTTCTCTTATTCAGTGCAACAGGGGTAATTCCTGCAGCGATAAGGGTTTTGGCTTCGGATTTAATTGTGGTCAGCTCTTCTTTTTCCTGTTCCAGCATCTTGTTCTTCGTTTCAAGTTTTGCGTGCACGTTTTTCAAGTCCTTATTCTCAACCAAAAGGATTTGGTTGCGTGTGTTAAGGCTGTCGATTTGCACAATGTAACTTTTTAAAACGTCGCGAATTGTAAGGAGTTCCTTTTCATATCTCTTGATTTTTTCAGCATCGCTGATCCGCATGGTCAGGAGTTTCTTTATCTTTTCCTGTTGCTCCGTGATCTGCATATTCAGCGTATCATTGTTGGATCTCAGCGCATCGTACTGTAGGATTATTTCGTTCAATTCGGTTTCCAGCGAGTCTTTCTTAACTTCCATTATTCCTGAATATTCCTGCAGCTGAGCGATAACCGCGCGACTTTCCTTTCTCTGATCGAAATACAGAAACAGAACAACTATCAGGGCAACAGTCATTACAGCAAAGCCTGCTATTAGTAATGATGGGGATTCTTTCTTGTTTTCCATGGTATAGATATTTTTAAAATACAAAGATAATCAATGAGATATTAACGATAAAGAAAAGTTATTATTATCAATGGCATTTATTCTAAATCTCCTATGCTGATAATATTATTCAAAATGGCATAAACAGTTAATCCGGAAATGGTTTTGATGCCAAGCTTGTTTGTGATGTTTTTGCGGTGCGTGATCACTGTATGGGCGGAAAGAAAGAGTTTTTCTGCTATTTCCTTATTGGTAAGACCCTTAGCTACGTGTTTTAGGATTGTTTTTTCACGTTCGCTGAGCTCGGTCTGCTGACTTAGTTTGTGACGGCTGTCAACTTTTTCACGAATAAGGTTTTGAAGTTTATTGTAAATATCATCCCGCTCGTCAAGAGTACTGATTATTTCCCGTAAACCGGGATACCTTTCCTTGTTAGCGCCATTGCCCGAGTCGATGCCGATTCCGGATTGCTCTAAGTCGGCTTTGATTTCCGTGTTTCTGAAGGTTCCAATCTCATTGAGAATACCAATGTTCAAAACGATGAAATCGGGAGTGTATTTGAGCAGAACGGAGTTTATTTCATCAAGGTTTTCAAGTTCTTTAACCACGGTGGCGTGCTCAATGCGGTTTATTATTGAAGCGATACCTTTCCGTATCAGGTAGGACTTTTCGATGATAACGAATTTTATCCTTTCCATGGTCAGGCTTTGTAATGGGCAAGCAGTTTTTCTTCCATGGCAGCCACTTTTGGAATCAAGACCTTGTCTTCAAGGTTTGCGTGGGCATTCAGATCCTTCTCAAGCCTGAAAAGCTCAATGAGAATGCTGTTGCACAGGCCGGAAGAGCTGCAGGGAGGAAGATATTTGATAATAATGTTTTTCAGATCGAAGAGTTTCTCTTCCACATTATCATGCTCTGAGGCGAAGTCATTTATCGAATACTTTCTGATTTTCGAATATAGCTCTTTGCTTATCTCGTTCCTGAGAGCCGCCGCCTCGATCTCAAGAACATAAGGGTGCACATTGGTCTCTTCCCGGTTAATATGGTTCGTAAGTTCTTGCTTGTATTCGGTGAAAAAGTTCTCCACCAGGCTGAACTTGTCGTTAATTGTTTTCTCCGTATTCACAACGCTTTGGATATTTCTTTCGATTTCCGGGATTTTTTCCTCCAGATAATATTGGTGTGTTTTTTTAAGATACTGAACAATAAGCGAAACCGGGAAGGTGTTGAGTTCTTTCTGGGGGATGTAATCCTCGTCGACATAAGAATTTGTAATTTCCAGGAAGAAGTCGATGTTAACATCCGAGTTGCGACAAACTTCGGAGACCGTTTTGTCGCCAAAACCAAGCCTTATGTTAAACCGGGAAACAACGGGCAACAGCGTGTAGTTGTGAAAAAGCACGTCTGCCATCTTCATGTCGGGAGTGATATTCATGTTTTTTTACCGGGATTTTGAAAGTAATGTGCAGTAAAATTATGAATAAGTTTAGAATTATTCCAAATAAAAGAACTATTCTCTGGTTAATCCCTCCACATCACCCTCTTTAAGACCGAATTTTTCATTTAGCTCTTCGTTTCCGTAGGGTTCAATATGAACAACGATGTCGTAAACATTTGGCAGGCTTTCCTTAATAATGTTTTCCACCTTACGGGCAATCTCATGGGCGTCGGTAACGGTGATATTCGGATCCACCTCCACATCCATGGAGATCATGTTCAGATTACCAATTTTCCTAACGCGCACGCGGTGAGGATTTCTGGCACCATCAACAAGTTTAACCGCACGGAAAAGCTCGCAATACAGGATGGGATCTTTCATTCCGTCCATCAGTTCTGTGTTGGATTGAAAGAAGATCTGCAAGCCAACTTTCATTATAAAAAGACTTACTATCAGCGCGGTAACCGAATCCAGGATCGGCATTTTAAGAACGAAGGTGAATATTAACCCCACCAGAACCGCCAGCGATATCAGAACATCATTCTGCATGTTTTTCGCATTTGCCAGCAGCATGGAACTGGACACCGATTTACCGGTACGGTGCAGGTAGTAAGAAAGACCGAGTTTACCGAAAATCGACAGCAATGTCACATAAATCGCAAGCATCTCTGGAGGGTCTGCAATCTGCGGGTGAAGAAGCCGTCCAACTGTGGAAATCGCAAGTTGGGCTCCCGCGAAAAAAATCACAAACGAAAGGGCTTTGGTCGCCAGGGTGTCGGCTTTTTCATAGCCGTAAGGATATTGGATGTTTGGCGGTTTGGAAAGTAGCTTGGCGGTGAAAAGAGTGATAACCGAGGTTGCAATATCGCTTGTTGAATCAATACCATCGGCAATTACCGCAAGACTGCCTGAAACTATTCCCAAAGAGACTTTCATTATTGCAAGCACAGCGTTGCCAAGAATGCCGACCCATGAGGCCAGAATCAGGGTTTTTTGTCTTTCGTTCATAGGAAGATTTGTTGGCCAAATGTAAACGAAATTTGTTAGTTGGCGACCCAAAGTTACGTTAAACAAAAGTTAATCAGCTAATTTTTCTTGTTTTAACGGGCTTAAGAATTTATATTTGACCCGGATGAAAACTGTAAAACTCATACTATCAGCGTTAATCCTTGCTGCGATGTTCTTTTCCTTTACGGGGAAAGTGTTGCATGTGCATTATTGTTCCAGTTCCAATGCCTACTCGCTCGATTTCCACCGCTCTTCCGATACCGATTGTTCTCCAACGAATTGCCTTTGCCATGTTTCGGGGGAGGAGAACGAAACAGCCCATTCAAGCAAATCCTGTTGCAGCTGTAAATCGGAAGACAGTCGAGAGGGTACGTGCTGCATCGATTTAAACACCAGTCCGGATCCGGATACCTTCTACAGCTCTGTTCTTGTCAGTCTGGATTTGAAACCCACGGTGCTGGATATTTTTAATTTCTCTTTATCTTTTGCTTCCACAACTCGATTGACCCCTCTTTTTTCTTACGATTTCCATAAAATCAGAGACCATTCTCCCCCGGAAATTATAACTACCCAAATACTTCTGATTTGAGATGTCTTCTTTGTAAAGTATTGTGTTAAAACTTTTTAAAACAAAGAAGCATATGAAGTTTTTATTTATTTCCTTAGTGGGATTATGCCTTGTCGTTAGCATTTCAGCCCAAAAGACTGGTTATGTAACGGGTAAGGTGTATGAAATTGACGAACACGGGCATAAAGAGCCCATGGAATTCGTTAACGTTTACTATTCTCTTTCGAGGGAAGGCGTCATTTCCGGACAAGACGGAGCATTTATGATCAGAAATCCTCTGCCCGAAGATGGCAAAGAGCTTGTGTTTAGCTATATGGGATACAAGCCAGACAGCATTTCGGTTCAGAAGGGAATGCCGGAAATTGAATTGGTAATGAAGTCGTCACTCGATATTCAGGAAGTTAGCATTGTGAAACGCAAAGCCGGCGAGTTTACCAGCCGTTTAAACACCCTGCCCACCCAGGTTACTACCGAGGCGGGCTTGCAGAAGCTTGCCTGCTGCAATATCGGGGAATCGTTTGAAAACAGCGCAACAGTTGATGTCGGATATACCGATGCCGTTTCGGGTGCCCGAAAGATCCGGATGCTGGGACTCGATGGCAAATACAGCCAGTTCCTGTACGAAAACATTCCTTCCCTCAGAGGCCTGGAGTCGGGATTCGGGTTAAGTCACATCCCCGGTCCATTTATGGAATCCATACAGGTTTCCAAAGGAACATCCTCCGTATTGAACGGCTACGAGTCCACCACAGGACAGATTAATGTAGAATTCAAAAAGCCCGACAACAGCGACAGGCTCTTCGTGAATTTGTTTGCCAACACGGAAGGCCGGTACGAAAGCAACTTTACTACCGCCCAGACGATAAACGATCGCTGGAGCACCATAATGTTATTTCATGCTTCAACCAATTCGGGAGAAATCGACCACAATAAGGATGGGTTTCTGGATGTGCCTCTAACACAGCAGCTCAACTTCAATAACCGCTGGAAATATGCAATCGGTGAAAACCTTCATGCCCAGTTTGGTGTGGAGGTTTTGGACGAGAGCAGGGTAGGGGGACAAGTCGGATTTCAGGATGATGCCACGGGTCTTTACGGGATCAACATCGATCTGCAGAAATTCAGGGCCTACGGCAAGCTTGGATTTGCCTCTCCCTCGAAACCCTATGAAAGCATAGGCTGGATCAACTCGTTTACCTGGTTCGATCAGAAATCGAAATTTGGTTTGCGCGACTACAACGGTAGACAGAAAAGCTATTTCTCAAATCTCATATGGCAGACCATACTTGGGAATACCAATCATCAGATCAGCAGCGGCTTATCTTTCCAGTACGATGAGTACCGCGAGTATTTTGTTGATGCGGAATCCCTGAGAAAAGAGATTGTTCCCGGCGTTTTTTCGCAGTATACCATGACTCTTCCGGATCAGATGGTGTTGATGGCCGGGGCCCGACTCGACCATAATTCGAAGTATGGCTTGTTGTTTACACCCCGACTTCATCTGAAGTACGACCTTACCCATACCCTCATTGCCCGTGCCACCTTGGGAAGGTCGTTTCGTTCGGCCAATGTCGTGAGTGAAAACATGAGTTTTCTGTCCAGCTCGCGGCAGTTTGTAATCGATGGAGAGTTTGAGCTGGAACAGGCCTGGAACTCGGGATTGAATCTCACGCAACACCTTCATTTCCCCGATCAGCGCGAGGGAACCCTTTCGCTGGACTATTACCGCACAGAATTTGTGAATCAGGTAGTGATTGATCTGGACCGGAACGTTCATCAGATCAATTTTTACAATCTCAAGGGGCGGTCCTATTCCACTTCGGTGCAGGCTGAGTTTACGGCCGAAGTCATCAAGAGGCTCGAACTCACCCTGGCCTATCGCTTTAACGATGTTAGGGTCAGCCAGCTCGAGGGTCTGCAGGAAAAGCCGTTTGTTGTGAGGAATAAGGGTCTTTTCAGCACGAGTTACGCAAGCCCTTTCGAAAAGTGGAAAATCGATCTGAACGTTCAATTCAACGGAAGTTCACGGTTGCCCGACACAAGCGACAGTTTACCGGAATACCGGTTGGCGGAACGCTCGCCCTCCTTTTTTATCGTTCATACCCAGTTGACACGGAAATTCAAATGGTTTGATGTTTATACCGGGGTTGAGAATCTCACCGGTTATACACAGAAGAATCCGATCATATCGGCCGACAATCCATTTGGGGACAGTTTCGACGCAAGTATGATCTATGCCCCGATATCGGGCAGGATGTATTATGCCGGATTACGTTTCAGGATTAAATAAACAATTAAAAAAAAAGAGATGAACCAAACACGTTTTAAACAAAGCACAGACTTGTATGATCAAAAATTGCATATAAACTCTACCCTGATCCATGGAAACAATAGGATTCGGGTGAAAACAGTTATTTTGATCCTTTGGATCTTTGTGTTCGGACCGGCTGTTTTGCTGGCTCAGGAGCAAGCAAGCAAGATGGTTCAGAGCAAAATCCAAACCACAGCGCAGTGCGACATGTGCAAGGAAAGGATAGAAACCGCTATGGCCTTTGAAAAGGGGGTAAAGAGTTCCAATCTTGATCTGGACACAAAAATCCTTAGTGTGGAGTACAAAAGGGGAAAGACCAGCGTTGAGGACTTGCGCCTGGCAGTAACAAAGTTGGGCTATGATGCGGATGACATGAAGAAGGATGAGAAGGCATATGCCAAATTGCCGGGATGTTGCAAGATGCCCGATGATCCCGATCATGTGAAACACTAATAAAAAAACCCCGCTTCAACTCCCGTAAGTACGGGAAGTTGAATGGGGTATTTTTTTGCTGGTAAAATGATTTGGGCGGTATCTGCCGCAAGCTTTTTGGAACTTTCGTGTTTTACAAAGAGTTCCTAAAGGATCTACTTTGCTTTTCCCTGATTGGCCACTGCTTCCATGGCTTTTTTAACAGCTTCCTCATCACCAAGATAATAGTGTTTGATGGGTTTGAGGTTTGCATCCAGTTCGTAAACCAAAGGAAGTCCGGTGGGGATATTCAGTTTTAAAATCTCCTCTTCGCTCATGTTGTCGAGGTATTTCACCAGGGCGCGAAGACTGTTTCCGTGTGCGGCAATAATTACTTTCTTACCGGTTTTGATAGTAGGAGCAATCGTTTCGTGCCAAAGCGGAAGAAAACGGTCAACGGTGTCTTTCAGACATTCGGTGAGAGGAAGATCTTTTTCCGGTACACCGGCATAGCGTGGGTCGTTCCCGGGATAGCGTGGATCGTTCTTTTCAAGAGCTGGAGGTGGAACATCATAGCTCCTTCTCCAAATCAGCACCTTGTCTTCACCGTGAAGGGCAGCCGTTTCTGATTTGTTAAGACCCTGCAGACCGCCATAATGACGCTCGTTGAGTCTCCATGATTTTACAACGGGGATCCAAAGAAGATCCATTTCATCGAGAGCAAGGTTAAGGGTCCGGAGCGCCCTTTTCAATACCGATGCGTATGCGATATCGAAGGTAAATCCGTTTTCTTTCAAAACTTTACCTGCGCTTTTTCCTTCCTGAACCCCTTTTTCAGTAAGATCAACATCTGTCCAGCCGGTAAACCTGTTATCCAGATTCCACTGACTTTCTCCGTGCCTGAGAAGTACAACTTTATACATAATGAGTTATGGATTTGATTAATAAATTTTTCCTTTGGGAAAGCAAAGATAAGACAAAAGACAAAAGGATAAATACAAAAGTGTTGAAAAAGCGACAAAATCCGAAGGCTTCCCAAAATAATTCCCCGGTGTGAGGCTTACAAGGCACGGTTTTATACGACTCCCTTGTATTTGTAGCCTAAGTCGTTAATGGTTTTTTCAGTGTTGCCAAGGTTGATGTTTTCACCTTCAAGGCTCACGTGACCGCTGGCCAGATCTATTTTCACATCGGTAATCCCGGTCATTTTTTTCAGGTTGGTCTCAACATTCATTTTGCAATGGTTACAGGTCATACCCTCTACCAAAATTGTTTTGATCTTCATAGTATTGATGTTTTCGTTTGCTGAGTGTTTCTTTTTTTTATTGAAAAGAAACGGGAGATAGATTCGTAACAATCCGTTGATCATGAGGCCGGTAAGCAGGATAGCCGAGCCCACCTGAAGCCAACGGGGGAGGATTTCGTGGTTGTGTTCGCCCGAGTGGATATTGTGGATTGCGCTCATAAAGAGGTTTCGGGGGAGTAGCTCGTTTACCAGGATTCCAAAAAAAAGGGCTCCGGAAATAATGGAAAACATATAGATAAACAGGGTTTTACGCCCCATGGTGTTTCCGATTACTGAAATGGTTGCCGCGTTGGTAGCCGGTCCGGCCATAAGAAACACAAGGGCGGCGCCCGGGGATAGACCTTTCATCATAAGCACGGCTGCGATGGGAACCGATCCGGTGGCGCAAATGTAAAGGGGTATCGATGCCAGAAGGATGATCAGCATACTGAGGTAGTCGTTGGAGAGGTACCTGAGGAAGAAATCCTCGGGGATGATTACCGCCATTAATGCTGCAATCAGCAAGCCGATGGAGAGCCACTTTACAATATCCTGAAGGAAATCCACAAAGGCATATCGCAGCATGCCGGGTATGCCCACTTTCTTCCTTACCGTTTCCACCGGAATATTTTTTTCCGGGGGATTGGCTTTGTTCGCCCGGTTTTCCGAAATGTTTGTAAGTATACCTCCCAACACACCGGTTACAAGCGCTATGATGGGACGAATAACAGCCATAGGCCATCCCAGAAGCGAGCCTGTGACCATTATGGAATCCACGCCGGTTTGAGGGGTTGAAATGAGAAAAGACACCGATGATCCCTTTGAGGCCCCGTTGCGGTAAAAGCTCACTCCGGTTGGGATAACCCCGCAGCTGCAGAGCGGAAGCGGAACGCCCAGCAGTGCTGCTCTAACCACTGAAGCCGTATTGCTTTTTCCGAGGTATTTCACCATTTTTTGGTCCGGAAACCAGGCGTACAACATGCCGGCAAACAAAAAGCCCAGCATCAGGTATGGAGCCATTTCTATGGTAAGTTCCACAAGCTCCCCGACATATAATAAAATCCATTCCATAGTTCTACTCCCCGTTTGAAATCATTGTTCTATAACCGTCTGTCCTGTACTCGAACTGAAGGGTTATGTGGTCGATACTAAAAGAATCACGAAGAATGGTTTCGATTTGATTGCGCAAAACATCAACCTCGCTTAACAACATATCTTCATTAACATCAACATGCGCCTCAAAATGAATAAGCTGATCCGTAAGGTTCCAGGCATGGATGTGGTAAATATTTTTCACACCCTCTATTTTTTCAATTTCAGATTTTATCTCAATCAGGTTGAGGCATTCAGGGGTGTGCTGCATCAGGATTGCAACGGCCTGACGGAGTATTTCAATGGTTTCCTTAAGTATATACAGACCGATTAAAAATGTAATCAAGGGATCAACCCAATACAACTCGAAATACAGCATCATCAATCCGCCAATAATCACAACAACCGACGAAAGACTATCGCCGATAAGGTGAATGTAGGCCGCTTTAACATTAAGGTTTTTCGCAGAGTCTTTTTTCAAAATCACAACGGCATAGATATTTGCCAGAAGGCCTACTGCAGCCACAGTCAGCATAACCAAGGAATTTACAGGTTGGGGATCCTGAAGGCGGAACCAGGCTTCCTTAAACAGGTAAAAGCTGAGAACAATAAGGGTAACGGCATTAAACAGGGCGGCAAGGATTTCGATTCTCTTGAGTCCAAAAGTAGCTTTCGGGGTGGAGTCACGGCTGCTAAGCCTTAAGGCAATCCAGGCGATAAAGGTCGCAACTGCATCTCCCAGGTTATGAAGGGCGTCGGAAAGGAGGGCGAGGGAGTTGGAAAACAATCCGCCCACCAGCTCAACGGCAGTGATAAGCAGGTTCAGGAGCGTTACCCAAAGCAGATTTTTCGAATTTATCTTTTTATTCCCGTGGGAGTGGCTATGGGAGCTGGTTTGATGCATTTCCTATAAAAATAAAAGCAAACTGACGGCCATGACGCCCATCCCTGCTACGAGTCCGTAAATGGACAAGTGATGCTCCCCATATTCCCGGGCTGTGGGCAGAAGTTCATCGAGCGAGATGAAGACCATGATTCCCGCAACTCCGGCAAAGAGAACCCCTGAGAGGGTTTCGCTGAAAAAATTTCGCAGCAGGAAGAAGCCCACCAGTGCGCCCAGCGGTTCTGCGAGACCGGACATAAAGGATAACAAAAAAGCTTTCTTTTTGTTCCCGGTGGCAAACGAGACCGGAATGGATACAGCGATACCCTCGGGAATATTGTGGATAGCGATAGCCACAGCGATGGGTATTCCCAACTTGGGGTCTGCTAATCCTGCGGCGAAGGTGGCCAATCCCTCGGGAAAATTGTGTATGGCAATCGCAAGAGCTGTAAAAAGCCCCATGCGGTAAAGCTTTTTGTCTTTTGCGGCTTTTGACGGGATCATTTCCTCAACATGATGAATTTCGTGGGGATTTTCGCCCGAAGGAATGAGCTTGTCGATGATGGCAATAATCAGAATTCCCCCGAAAAAGGCAAGAACGGTATACCATGATCCGATTTTGTCGCCATAAATCTCAGTCATTGAAATTCTTGCTTTCTGAAATATCTCAACCAGTGAGACGTAGATCATTACCCCGGCAGAAAAGCCCAGGGATACCGAGAGAAACCGGGTGTTGGTTGTTTTGGTGAAGAATGCCAGGGCACTTCCTATGCCCGTTGCCAGTCCGGCAAAAAGTGTAAGGCCAAAGGCAAACAGTATATTTTGGGTGCTGAGATCCATAATTAATTTGATATAATGAAAATCATTTTTGTAAGGGAAAACACAAAGCATATCCCGACAGAGTTGTGAATCGGAACAAGTTCGGTCTGTCACGGCATAACAATACCCCATACTGCGCAGCCCCGGCGAATAGTTTATGAGTGCGTTTTGCCATATTTGCGCAACCATATAAGCAGGCCGATTCCAAGCATGATAAAGGGCAGACTAAGAAGCTGACCCATATTCATGTGCCATTGGGAAATCATGTTCAACTCGAAGTCTGACTGTTCGAATTTCAAGTATTCAATGAGGAAGCGCGTGGCAAACAGAGCGATGAGGAACCAGCCGAAAATAACGCCATCCTTGAGTTTTTCTCCGTATTTGCGAATGACCCAAAAGAGGATGAAAAACAGGAGGAGGTAACTCAGGGCCTCGTAAAGCTGGGTGGGGTGACAGGGTAGGTGTTTGCCGAGAATTTCGCCGGTATTCGGATCGGAAAAAGTGACCCGGGAGTTGTCGCGCACAAAGCGGAAGCCCCATGGCAAATCGGTGGGCCGGCCGTATATTTCGGAGTTCATGAGGTTCCCCATACGAATGAAAAAACCGCCAAGAGCTGTAACCACGCTGATTCGGTCGATTAGCCAAAGAAACGACATCTTGTTTTTCCTGACATACAGGTATAAGGCTACAAGGATCCCAATGGATGCGCCATGACTGGCAAGTCCGCCTCTCCAGATCTGCAGGATCTCAAGCGGGTTTTTCAAATAGTATGCGGCATCGTAAAAAAAGCAATGCCCGAGTCTGGCGCCAATAACCGTGCCCAGAGCAATATAAAGAGTTAACTGGTCGAGTTTCTCGGTTGAGAGGCCTTCCTTTTTAAAATAACGGTTGAAAATAATGTACCCAAAAAGGAATGCGCAGGCAAAAAGTACGCCGTACCAGCGGATGCCAAATGAATCCGACAGTTTTATCAGCCAGGGGTTAACATCCCAAACAATGCTAAGTATGTTCATCTTTGTGTTTTTAAAAAGAGTTTAAACTTACAAAATATAATCTGCATAGAGGGTTAAGCGTTTTAAAATTTTCGACCGCCTATGATTCCTTTCCTGGTAATTCTTTCTAAATTTGCGTGTTATCAAAATATTGAAATTTGAAAAAGCTTAAATCGTTTCTGCAGTTAGTATTGTTGCTTTTCTTTTTCGGGGGATGTGCAAAAATGGGTTCCCTTACAGGTGGCTACAAAGATGAAGTCCCGCCGGTGCTCATCTCATCCAAACCATTGAACTACTCTGTGAATTTTAATTCCGAGAAGATCGAACTGGAATTTGATGAGTATATAGCTCTCAAAAATGTTAATCAAGAGCTTATCATCTCCCCGCCACTTCCCAAAAAGCCTGTTGTGAGGATTAAAAACAAATCCGTAATTATCGATCTTAAAAACGAATTGAGGTCAAACACGACCTACACCTTGAACTTTGGGAAATCGATAACCGACAATAACGAGGGCAACCCGCTTACGAATTTCGAGTTCGTGTTTTCAACCGGTACCTTTCTGGACTCCCTCTCGGTACAAGGCACCCTCCTCAATTCGTTCAATCTCCTGCCTTCCAAAGAACCTTTTGTGGTTGGATTGTATCACCAGTCTGTGGATTCCGTTCCCATGAAAACCATTCCGGTGTATATCGGAAAGACCGATGCGAAGGGACTTTTCCAGATCAACAACATCAAGGCCGACACTTTTAAGCTCTTTGCGCTGAAAGATCTGAATTACAATTTGTTGTTTGACTTGCCCAATGAAGAAATTGGATTTGTCGACACCTTGCTCATTCTTACTCCTGAATTTCTCAGTTCCCTTCCCCTCAGAATCGCAGCTGCCGATACTGTTTTGATGGATACTATTGATGTCAAAAAGCCCGTGCCGACCCCGTCGGTCGCTGACAAAAAAAGGGAAAAAAAGTCCAAAAAGAAGGAAAGTTTTGTCAGCCCAGCCGACACTGCAGTTGTTGACAGTCTCGACGAGAAAATGCAGTTACCCGCATTGTTTGTTGACATGTTTTATTTTCTGCCCGAGGCAACCAAGCAATATATGACGAATAACGAGCGCATCAGCAGGGAAAATTTTCAGTTGTGTTTCAGCCTCCCCCTGAAAGACAACCCGGGAATCGAGGTTCTGGACAATGTAGTGGCCGAAACGTGGTACCTGCCGGAAGTTTCTGCCAAGAGGGATACTTTTAACTATTGGATCACCGACACAAACCTCATTAAACGCGACACGCTTAGCCTTCAGGTTGCCTATCCCATGAAGGATTCATTAGGAGTTACCTATACCCAGCTTGACACCTTAAAGTTTGTTAGTCGCAAGCCTGTAGCACAAACTTCAAAAGGCAAGTCAGAAAACAAGAAGGGTGAAACCAAAACCCCGGAAGTAAAGTTAACGCCAACAAGTATCCGAAACAACGGTATTCTTGATTTTTACGCGACACTTCCTTTTTCCTTTAATTATCCTCTTCAGAGAGTTGATACTTCTTTTTTGGAGTTGTACGCGAGAGTTGACACTTTGGAGGTATTGCAGAAATTCAGCTTTGTTGTGGATAGTTTTAATTTACGAAAGGCCCATCTGGATTGCACCTGGAAAGAAAAGACAAAATACAGGCTTCAAGCATTTCCCGGCGCCTTTAACGACATTTATAACCATACAAATGACACGTTGCAGTTAAAGTTTTCGGTACAGGAGAAGGCTTTTTACGGTACCCTTACCCTAAGCTTAAGTGAAGTGAGTTCACCGATTTTTATTCAGCTTATGAACGAAAAGGAGCAAGTTCTGAGAACTGCCACAGCTGATAAAGATGGTCAGGTTTTGTTTGAGTTTCTATCCCCGGCAAAGTATAAACTGAAGTTTATATACGATAGGAATACCAATGGCAAGTGGGATACGGGCGACTATTCGAATAAAATCCAGCCTGAACGAGTTTCATTTTATATAGGAGACATAAATGTTCGTTCAAACTGGGATCTTGAGGTGAAGGAGTCTTTCAAACATTAAGCAAGGGCTATTGTCTGCCTCTGTTGTTCAGCTCGTTCCAAATAAGCGCTCCGGCACCCAAAACCGCAATATTTTTGTCCTGAAGAGCGGAAGGAAGCAGTTTTATTTTATTCCGGTAAATGGGCAGAAGATAGTGTTCCATATACTTGCGGGTAGGGGCAAAGATAAGGTCCCCGGCGCAAGAGAGTCCGCCGAATAGAAAAATCGCTTCAGGGCTTGTATGAGCCACAGCGTCGGCAAGTTTGAGGCCCAGCATTTTCGCGGTGTAGTCGAAAGCCTTAAGCGCGAGAGTATCGCCCTTTTGTGCAGCCTCGCTGATCATCTTGGCATCAAGGTCGTGAAAACTGACGTTTCGGAGCTCACTGTCCTCAATTTCGGAGGCGATCATTTTGTACATGGTTCTTTTGATCCCGCTGGCAGAAACGTAGGTTTCCAGGCAGCCCTGTTTTCCGCACGCACACTGTCGGCCTTCGGGAACGACTACGGTATGTCCGAGTTCGCCTGCAAACCCGTCATGACCGTATACCAGTTTTCCGTCCACAACAAATCCGCTTCCCAAACCGGTGCCCAGGGTGATCATAATAAAATGCTTCATTCCTTTGCCGCCGCCATAGATTAGTTCTCCCAATGCTGCAGCATTCGCGTCGTTGGTAATAATTACCGGTACTTCAAAATGTTTTTTCAATAAGCTGCCCAGATCCACAGAACCTTTCCAGGGCAGGTTTGGTGCGAATTCAATTTTGCCGGTATAAAAATTACCGTTTGGAGCGCCCACACCCACACCTACAATCTCGAAGGCTTCTTTTTCGATAACCTTTTTTAATTGTTTGTATAGCGCTGTTAGAAAATCCTCAATTTTTGGATACTTGTCTGTGGGAATAGAGCCCTCATGTGTTAACTCCCCATTTTCGGACACAAGCCCAAACTTTGTGAACGTACCGCCAATATCAATTCCTATTACACGTTTTTTCATTTTCAAAACCATTTCAGATTAAGTATTTTTTTGGTAAAGGACCTTTACTGTTTTGATAAAACGTGGTAAAGATAATCGTTTGCCGGGACAAAGAAACAAAAAATAACTTTCAAAAGCGGGAGAGGTGGTTGTACCGAATGAATTAAATCCCTTTAAGAGATTCAGTCGGCTTAAGGCTTTTGAAGTGTTTCCCAAAAAGGTGCTGCAAGACTTGACTGTATTATCGAGACTTTTCGGCACAATTCACAAGTTCTGGTTTTACCATGCTATTCTCTACAACCTCTTCAAAAAGAATGTTGTGCATTCTCAAACGATTAAAGATTGTTTTATTGAAATAATATTTAATTTAGCTGAGATTAAATTTAATGCCTGCCATGATGAAAAATTTTATTATTCCCATTGATTTTTCAAGCGATTCTTTAAAAGGACTTGATGTTGCCGTACTTTTTTCCAGAAGACTGCATGTAAATATTCAGATGGTTTACGTTCAGAAAAGCAGCGAGGATTACCACCCCGGCTCAATGGAGGAAGAACATAAGTTTGCCGAAACCAGGTTTAAGGAGATCATCGCAAAATATGAGGAAAAATTAGGAAACGATTCGAAGCTTCGTTACATCATTAAGAAGGGGAAAATCTATCAGGAAATTGTAAATCAGGCAGAATCGTACAACAATAGCATAATTGCCGCATCCACCCATGGGGCCTCCGGGTTTGAGGATTTTTTTATCGGCAGCAACGCCATCAAGATTATCTCTGCCACAGGCAAACCCGTCATTACCATCCGCAAGGGAAATTGCCCTTCTGATATAAAGAAAATCATTGTTCCCATTAAAATGAACGTTGACACGCGGCAAAAAATCCCTTGGGCTATGGAGGTTGCCGAATTGTTCGAAGCGGAAATACACCTAATTGCTATTTCCACGACCACAAACAAGAAGGATTTGGCCCGGATAAAAGCTTACCAAAGCCAAAGTGCCGACTATATTGCCAAGCGCAAGATCCCCGTTGTAGCCAAGCAGCTGTTTGGAGATAGCCTGTCAACCCTGGTCACAAATTATGCCACTGCGGTGAATGCCGATCTGCTGGTTATCGGATCCAGCCGCTTCAACGGATCCAGCAAGCCAATGGGCGGATATGTTCAGGAAATCCTGAACACCTCTCCGGTACCTGTGTTGTGCATAACCCCCGGTGAGAAACATGTTCCGGTGGGGTTTCATGTGGGATCAAAATAAGGCTTACGACACTTTAACTTCTTTCATAAATTCGCGGGTAAGTATTTTCTGTTGAAGAGTTGTGGGGATCAGTTTTTGAAGCAGGATCAGGAAACGGTTCACCCGAAGCGGGATATACATGAATTTTCCCGAAAGCATCTTTTCGATGGCGTTTTTAGCCAGAACTTCGACCGAGACTGCTGTTAATCTTGCTTTTGCCCCATGAGCCTCAATTCTGGCGTGGGTTCCGGCATTGGTTCTTACCCCGTTTGGGCAAACCACCGACACGCTGATGGGAGAGCCTTTCAACTCGTACCGGAGCGCCCGGCTGAAGTTCACCACATATGCCTTGCTGGCACTGTAAACGGTTTTATAGGGTATGGAAAAGAAAGCCGAAAGACTTCCCACATTTAAAATGTACGATTTCTCCTGCTTTTTCAGTTCGGGGATAAAGTAGCGGGTGAGCAGGGTGAGGGCCCGAATGTTTACCATTATCCTGACATCGCTATAGTATGGGTCGGAGTTTTCGAACACCGCAGTACCCGCAACCCCCGCATTGTTAACAAGGATGTTCACCGCATACTTTTTTTCTTTCACCCAGTTATAAACGCTTTCCGGGCTTTCAAGCTGAGAAAGGTCGGTCTCGAAATAGTCGGTTATTACATTGTGTTTTTCGCGAATTTCGCGCGCCACATCGCCAAGCCCCTCATTGGGCAGCGAAACCAGTAAAAGGTTCATTTTTCTGCTTCCGCAATACCAGGCAATGCCCTTTCCAATTCCTGAACTGGCGCCGGTTATAAGGGCGAAGGAGTTTTCTTGTATCATCTCTGTAAGGTTTTAAGATCATCTAACCAGGTCAGTGTGCTTTTCAAGCCGGAACCGATGCTCATGGGATGGTATCCCAATTCCGCAATGGCTTTGGAACTGGATACATTCCAATGGTGGAGAAATTTTTTCACAAGGGGAGGGGTTATCAGCGGTTCTCTGCCGGAGAGCATTGCAAATCGAAGCAGGGTATGCGACAATATCATCATGAATGCCAGAGGGATATGGAACATACCTTGTTTTTTGCCGCTAAGGCTGCCCAGCACCGCGAAAAAATCGTTATAGGAAATATTGTCCCCGCCCAGAATATAATTCTCGCCCGACAAGCCTTTGTCCATGGCCAGGATATGGCCGGTGACCACATCTTCGACGTGAACGTAGTTTCCGACGCTTTTCCCGTTTCCGGGAATCATGCGCCAACGACCTTCGGTGTAGCTTTTTATCATTCGGGTAACTCCGTTGCTTTCGCTAAGGAGTCCGGGACCATAAACACGGGTTGGATTTACGATTACAACAGAAATGCCCGATCTGCTCAGGGTTCGGAGAATCTCTTCAAGAATTGCTTTGGAGGCCTCGTAATCGATAAAATACTTTGGAGGTTTCGGGGTTGATTCGTCCACAAAACCAGTCTCCCCCGACGGCCCGTACACACCGGCGGTGGAGGTGCACACAAACTTTTTTACCCCACATGCAATCCCCGCGGAAATAACATTCATCGCACCTTCGATGTTGAGTCGATAGATCCGGGCCGGGTGAGGATCCCATACCTTGGCGAATGCTGCCGTATGGTATGCCTGATCGCATCCGGCCATAGCCGCCGCTAAACTCGCGCCCTCGAGGATATCCCCCTTGAAAAGAACAATATTGGGATGTCTGATGATTTCCGATTTGACAGCCGAGCGGTATAGGGCATGAACGATGTTGCCTTCGGAGGCAAGTCGCAGGGCCAGTCGACTGCCGATAAAACCTGTAGCTCCGCTGATGAATATTTTCACGATTTGCTTTTTATAAGTTGCATTTTTGGATGGAAGAGAAAGGAAAACCATTCGTTTGAAAGCGCCAGAACGACGTGGGCAAAAAACGCGATCCAGAACGAGCCCGATTCAACAGCAAGGTAGGAGAGCAGAATTCCGAATGGAATGGCCCCCAGGGTTTCCTTGCTTCCTTTGGGAATGTGAACCAGAGAATATAATGCCGTATTCAGAAGGATTGATGGCCATAAGCCCAGAACGGGAAGACTCGCGAAGAGCAGAAATCCCCTGAACAAAAACTCGTACGCAAGAAGGTATAGTACCCAGCTCAAAGCACTCGATATCAGCAGGGAAACCGACCATTGCTGATTTCGGATCTGGGGATATTGGGAAAGATTCTCGACATCCCGGGAGTTGACATAGTTCATGGGGATTATTACTGCCGATAATACCAGAATCCAGATCAGGGTGATGCGGTTGGGCGCTTTTGTCCCGAACATGCTGACGGGCAGATCAAGATAGAAGCCCATCACTGCAAGAGCGCCCAGTCCAAAGAACAGCACGCCGATCATACGTTGGATAATGACATGGGGCGCATTGCTTGTGCTCTGACTTTCCCATAGTTTATAGGCCGGGCTGTTTGTTATGAGATGGTATAAAATAAAACCGAATGAGGCAGTTGAAAATGCTGATATGAAGATCGTTATGGCTTCAGGGTTGGGGGTTGCGGGCATTTTTCGAGGAGTTTGAAAACCAAATTTATGAAAAGAAGGGATAAGAACCGCCTTTTGGAACGAATTTATTAAAGATGTGCAGGGCAAAGTGGCGTGGGGATGTGACGGCGTAACGGCGTGATGACAAGGGGAGGGATGGCCTCACTCCCTGCCATTGTTCCATCTTCACATTGAAAAAATGCAAAATTGCATGATGAGTTATTTGCATTCTGTCATTTTTTTAAACAATTTTCTACATTTGTAACAAACCGCTGCATTTTCAACTTTTTCCCGGGACTTTAATTTTTTAAAAATATGTATCTCAGAAAACAGACTCTCTCTCTGCTGCTCCTTTTGGGCATAAGCCTTTCGGGACTCCGAGCCCAAACCCTTTCCGATATCGATGGCAATCTTTACCCCACTGCCGTTATCGGCTCACAAACTTGGATGGCAAAAAACCTGTCGGTGAGCAAGTTTAAAAACGGAGAGGAAATACCTGAAGCCCGGACAGCCAAAAAGTGGGATGCGGCCAATAATGCGGGAAAACCAGCATGGTGCTATTACAATTACGATCCTGCCAACGGAATCCGTTATGGCAAGCTGTATAATTGGTATGCGGTGGCCGACCCCAGAGGCATTGCCCCCGAAGGATGGCACGTCCCCAGCGATGAAGAGTGGGCCGTGTTAATTGACACGCTTGGAGGGGAGAAGTTCGCTGGAGCCAGGATGAAAAGCAAAACAGGTTGGGACAATCCTTTGTCCAAAACCGATAATATCGTAATTACCGATGGCTTCACGGGACTACCCGCTGGAAGCTGTAACCACAGCGGATCGTTCTACGGTATTGGTGATATCGGTGCCTGGTGGAGCACAACCTGGAGCAGGATCGACATTGCCTGGGCACGCAGCCTTTATTTTGGCAGCGACGATGTGAGTCGGGATGGCGATTATAAGCGTGTGGGACTGTCGGTTCGCTGCATTAAGGACTAAGCTTCTTTAAAAAATGCCGGGGGCGTTCAGGTTTTTTCCCTGAAAAACGAAACCTTTACCTGTATGATCGAGTACAAAAACCAGTTTTAATACAAAACCGAATCCAAATTTTGAAAAAAAGGCTGAAAGATTAAATTTTGGATGTCTTTAGTGGAATAATTTTGACAAGTGTTGATATTTTTTGATATACGAGAGGGTGATATTGAAAAGTTTGTGCGAAACTTGTAAAAGTATTTATTTAACTATTATTAAGTGTTTTGTTAGTATATATTTAAATGAGTGAACTAAAGAACATATCTATAGAAGGAACAGCGAAGACTCCTAAAATTGATTTCAATCAAGTCAGAGGAGATCTTAAATTAATTGGACGCTCCATTCCGGAAAACGCCAGCCTTGTTTATGAGCCACTTCTCGAATGGATCAATGAATACGTCAAGGACCCGTTTCATACCACTAATCTTTATCTAAATCTCGAGTACTTCAACTCTGCCACTTCCATATGGTTTGCAAAAATGGTAAGGGCATTGAGCAAAATCACCGGGAAAGACAAAGTATTTATAATCCATTTGTATTTTGATCTGCAGGACTATAAAAACATGGATACCGACGATCTTAGTGATATGGTGAGTTCACTGGTTGGAAATATTACGGATGTAAAAGTCAGCATCGGCCTGAAAATTCATGGCATCAACCGTGAAAGAAAAACCGTGAAAGACACAATGGTTTTTATCTAATGCAGTCCTTTTTGCAATAGGAACCGGTAGCGCAAATAATTTTATATAATAGGATTGAGAAGCCTTGGAGAAATCCGGGGCTTGTTCATTTATCCCCTTCCCGTTTTGGAGAAATGAAGGGGCCCAGCCGGGCACTTCCGATGGATATCCGGAAGCGACCCTCTGATTATGATTGTTAAATAAGGGTTTCCACCCGTTTACACAGATTTGTATCCCTTTGTACCATTATAAGTTAAAGTATATCATTGGCTTGGGAGGTTGCAAAATTTGTATTACGATTTGGAGTTATGACGTAATTATATTAAATTGCGTCACGTAGATGACGGTATTATGGAATATTTAATCAGAGACCACTCAAAGAACATTGTAAAAAGGATGCAGCCTAACAAGGTTGTAATTATTTTTGGAGCCAGAAGAGTTGGTAAAACTGTTCTTGTGAAGGAGATTCTCAAGAAAATAGATGAACCAATTCTCACTCTGAATGGAGACGATATAAATGTACATGATAAACTTGCAATCAGGAGTGTTGAAAATTTTAGACAGATTTTAGGTTCATACAAAATACTGTATATTGATGAAGCACAAAAGATCCCTGAGATTGGGCTGAAATTGAAACTTATGATTGACGAAATCAAAGATCTGAAAATAATTATTTCAGGCTCGTCATCTTTTGATATTCAAAAAGTTGCAGGTGAACCATTGACCGGAAGAAAGTATACTTTTAACTTATTTCCACTTTCCGAAAGCGAATATAACCAAATAGAAAATAGCATTGAAAAAATCGATAAGATTCGCGAACGCTTAATATTAGGAAATTATCCGGAATTAATACATATACCCGACAGAGAAGATAAAATTGAATACCTGAATGAGGTGTTAAGTTCTTATTTATTGAAAGACATCCTGATGTATGAAAATCTGAATAATTCTCAGAAAATATTTAATCTTTTAAAGCTTATTGCCTTTCAAATTGGAGGAGAAGTCTCACTACAGGAATTAGGAAAACAACTTGGTATAAGTAAAAATACTGTAGAAAAATATCTTGATTTGTTGTCGAAAATATTCATACTGCACAAAGTAGATGGCTATAGTAGAAACTTAAGAAAGGAAATTACAAAAAATTCCAGATGGTATTTTACAGACAATGGGATTCGGAATGCTGTCATAGCAAACTTTAACCCTATTGAATCCAGAAATGATGTTGGAGCTTTATGGGAAAATTATATGATTAGCGAACGTATTAAATATCAGGAATACAATCGAATATCATCGAACAATTATTTTTGGAGAACTTATGATCAACAAGAAATTGATTGGGTTGAAGAAAGAGATGGCTCTCTGTTCGGTTATGAGTTTAAATGGTCTGAAACAAAAGTGAAAATTCCAACACAATGGAAAAACACTTATCCCGATGCAAAATTTGAATTAATCAATCAAAATAATTTTAGCCAATGGCTGAAATAGATACAAATGTCCCATGCAGCTATCAAGCAAATTGTTTATCCCAACAAAAAAACAACCAGTCGGATGTTACTTCAAGTGGTTGGTTATCAATGGTGGGCCCCAGCTGGGCACTCCCGATAGCTATGGGGAAGCGACCCTCAGATTATGAGTTTCCTTTATACGATAAATTGTCACCTGCAAAGAAGGAGAGATATTCGAGTTATCTTCAACATTAACAGATTTTTATGTGTTTGTGGCAGTATGATTATCATTCATAAATTTCTTTTCTATGTCCGAGTGTTATAATATCTACAATAAGTTCGGTATCAAAAATATCGTAAATAATACGGTAGTTGCCAACCCGAATCCGGTAACCATCTCTGCCTTTTAGCTTTATATAACCTTGCGGCCTTGGGTTTTCTTCTAAATCAGCAATAGCTTCTAGTATGGGTTCAGCTATATTATCGGAAAGCTTGTCTAATTGCTTTTGAGCCTTTTTTGTTAATACAGCTGTGTATTTAGGGATTTTTCTTTTTTCTTTTTTTCAGGTAATCAGAAAATAATATGCGTGCGCCAGCATCTTCTTTCTTAGCTTCGTCATACAATTTAATATCTTCTAACTCTTCCAGTTCATCAATAATAGTATCAAACTCTTTGACAGAAAGTATAACCAATGTTTTTTGTCCATTGGCATCTTTAATATATTGAGGGTGTACAGTAATCATAATCTTATTTATTTACATGTTTTTACCAATGCTAATCATAATGATGAATTGCTTGAGATTCCATGACAAAAATAGTCAAAAAGGAAAAAATATACAATGAAAATATAAATAAGGGGAACAATAGACCCATTTTCACTCAAATCCTGGCGTAAATCAGGCAGATAAAAAAAGTGTGAGTGTGAGTGTGAAAAAAAAAGAGCAAAAGTGATCGTAGCCTCGCCGGCTCTTGCTCTCACTCTTGCTCTTTTAAGGTGGGCCCAGCTGGGCACTCCCGATAGCTATCGGGAAGCGACCATCTGATTATGAGTCAGATAAAACCCTGATTTTCAAATTACACCGGTTTGTACGGGTCTTCATTATTATTCACTTACGATTTTAGGAATTTATTGTTTATCGCTGGTATTCATAAAACTTGGCGGATTAACTGGCGGATTTTTCAACAACTCCATTGCCCAATTGTCTGAAAAGAAAATTATGAAGTTTCCCAATACCCTGAATGAATTTTTTGGGATTGGTTTTTTTAAGCCTTTCAATATTCTGGAGTTTCCATTTGACAGAAGGATAGTTGCCTAGGTCTCCTGCACAACATTTGGTCCAATCAGGTTCCCCCTGTTCAAATGAAAGGAAGAACTCTCTATCCGTTTGTGATAGGTTTTTATTCACATTTTCGATTAGATTCAGACGTGTAGCCATATAATCATTGTAAGAAAATGGTTGATCCGACATCCCTTCGAATTGATTTTGTAATGCGTCACTCTGATCGATAAGTTGCGGTTGCAAACATTCAAAAATGGGTCTATCACTGCCCAGGAGAGCCAATATTAATCCATCTTTGATTTCGTCAAAAGAATCAACGCTCATAAATTTATAATCAAAAAGATCACGGGGGTGCTGGCGACTCAATGCCGCAGCGATTTTCCCACCATATAATTGGGATAAAGAAGCAACTCTGGCAATACAGCCCATCTTAAATTCTGATTGTGCTCTGGCACAAAGCGATTTATCTTCTACATATCCGATAATACCTCTTTTTGTGCCGTTAACTTCAATTTTTACAATTGATCCATCATTAACGCATAATAACTTCCAGACATCCGGCTTATGGGTGACTTTGATACCAGGAATCGATTTTTCTATCAGTTGTTTTAACTTTTGTAGATGAGAATTGATATTTTTCAAACTCTCCTCTCTTTCTAGCAAGGGTAGATAAGTAATGTCAATATCCACAGAATAGCGGGGCATATCCTTGTGGAATAAATTTATGGCAGTGCCACCATGCACAGCAAAGTCCTCTATTTTGTAGACAGAAGGCATTATTCGTATCAATAGTGCAACTTGCTTTTTATAAGAATCATTCATAAT
>CAMAZH010000007.1 GCA_945863035.1 Chitinophaga pinensis
CAAAAACCAACTACTGCCACAGTGGGAAAAAATAAAAGACCAATTGGTACTGTTCAGGATCGAAGAGTTTGCTAACGATCTTTTTGAACTGTCCATGCGATTCAATTTCGTTTTTTTGACTAATTATGCAAATAAAATTATTAGTCAGCTGGAAATTATCGATTTAGAAGCCATAAATAAAAGCCTGAATGATTTCCCGCAAATACTGGACAAAATCGACAACAAAATAAAAAAGTAAAAGCAATGAACGAAAATATAAACATTCTTGTGGTGGATGACAATCAGGAAAACCTTAAGGTTGTCAGTAATTTCCTCAAAGAAAAAAAATACAAAATTGCACTGGCAACTGATGGCGAAAGCGCCTTTAAAGTATTGGCAGACAACAAAATCGACCTGATACTATTGGATGTCATGATGCCTGGAATGGATGGATTTTCAGTGTGCCGGATACTGAAATCGAAAAACGAAACAAAGGAAATCCCAATAATCTTCCTAACCGCTCTGAACGACACGGATGATATAGTCAAAGGATTCCAGATCGGTGGGGTTGACTATATCACCAAGCCCTTTCGAAAGGAGGAATTATATGCCAGAGTAAATAACCATATCCAGCTGAAGCTTGTTAGAGACACGTTGGTTGCCTGTGAGCTGAACACCCGAAAAACAAGGGACTATTTTATCAAGACACTGTATGAGCTGGGGCAGATAATTGGTAAAAACAAGTAGATCAATAATATCTACTGCCCCATTAATTGCATAAAAAAACACAAGATGTGCTAATATATAAAACCATATATCAAAACTTTACGAATGCAAGAAATAATTTCCCCGGCTATATTTATTAATTACAAACCAAGTTGTATTATGTTTTAACATCAGATTAATTCATGGGCACATCCAATAGAAGAAGAAAAGCGTCAATATTTGTCTTTATGCTTATCTCATCACAGTCCCATATACCAATAGCATCGCGTCGTCCAAGCGTCTGACCTCCCGCTTCCACCTCTCCCCCGATAACAAAAAGATAAAGACCGTTACCTTTCCTGTTCATATGGTAAAGCAATTCGGTGCCCGAGGCGGGTTTCGAAAGGGAGATCCAGGCATCCTGGTTGATCCATAATTTTTTCTCGTTGGTTTCAGGGGAAACGAAATTGACAATATTATTGAAGAGTCTGGCTGGGTCGTATCGTAATTGCCCATACCGGGGTGTTATGTTTCGGGTTTTCGGGAAAACCCAGATTTGAAGAAGATTCCCTGCCTGATCGGGCAAAGGATTAAACTCAGAATGGGTTATGCCGGATCCGGCCGACATGTTCTGCATCTCCCCGGCGGTTATTACCGAACCGTTGCCCATACTGTCCTTATGTTCAAGACTGCCTTCGAGCGGAATGGTGATAATTTCCATGTTGTCGTGCGGATGCGTTCCAAAACCCTCACCCGCTGCAATAATATCGTCGTTAAGAACCCTCAGGGTACCGAAATGAACTCTTTCGGGATTATAGTAATTTGCAAAGCTAAAGGAATGGGCAGCTTTAAGCCAGCCATGATCGGCAAATCCCCGGGATGATGAGGGATGAAAAACAGTTTTCATAAATTATTTCAAAGTTTTAAAATGATTGAAAAATATAAACACCTTAAAACCTTGAAGGTTCAAAGGCAGTTTTATGAAGAAAATAAATATCTTCGTAATCTTAAAAACCACTAACATGAAAAGACTACTCACTATCGCATTCGCGTTGATTGTGCTATTTCCAAACTGTACCCAAAAAGTCACAGAACCTGTTTCCGCCCACGAACAATCCCGGAAACTCAGTCGGGGTGTGAATATTATTGGCTACGACGATGCACTGTGGAACGATTACACTACAGGTCGTTTTAAAGAAGACTATTTCAAAAAGATTTTTGAAGCCGGCTTTTCGAATGTTCGCATCAACCTTCATCCCTTTTCGCATATGGATAGCAGCTATACCATAAATCCCAAATGGCTTGAAACGCTCGATTGGGCAGTTGAAAACGCTGTAGCCGCCGATCTTATGGTAATCCTCGATATGCACGAATACAATGCCATGGCCGATGATCCCGAGGCAAAAAAAGAAATGTTCTTTTCGGTTTGGAGGCAACTTGCTCCCCGTTACAAAGACCAGCCCGACAATGTGCTTTTTGAACTGCTGAACGAGCCGAATCAGAAGCTAAGCGTGGAGCTTTGGAACACCTATCTGGCCGAGCTTATTCAAATCGTGCGGGAAACAAACCCAAACCGTACTCTGATTATCGGCCCCGGAAACTGGAACGGAATTGAAAGTCTCAGCAGCCTCGAGCTTCCTGCTGAGGATAAAAACATCATTGTAACCGTACATTTTTACCACCCTATGGCTTTCACGCATCAGGGCGCTCCCTGGGCTAAAGATTATAAAGACACCACAGGTGTAACATGGAATGGAAGCGACGAGGAAAAAGCTTTTATTGATGCTAAACTTCAGGTTGCTGCAGATTGGTCGGTAGCCAACGACAGACCCATATTTCTTGGAGAGTTTGGCGCTTACGATAAAGGAGACATGGAATCAAGGGCACTATATACTTCCTATGTGGCAAGAACTGCTGAAAGGATGAACTTTAGCTGGGCTTATTGGCAATTCGACAGCGATTTTATCGTTTACGACATCGACAACGAGAAATGGGTTGAGCCAATTTTAAGAGCTCTCATTGACAATTAGCAGCCTAACTTTACCCGCATCAGGCCAGAAAACGCCCTGACATCGAAAACACCTTCAAAAACGCCTCGTCAATAAGTGAAGAGTACTCTTTCAGATTAACAGGAAAAGGATTTTCATGAATACTGGGGAATTTAAAGTCCATCATCTTTATGTTTTTGGCGGAGCAAGAGGTTCGGGACAACAACTCTACGGTTGGTTTGGACGGAATCACCAGGTCGTTAAGCAGCGGTATCGCAAGGATCCTGGATTTATATTTTTTCAGGGTCTTTTCACGGAAATTCCGAAATCCGTCATAGGAGACCATCGAGCGGAAGGCTCTTCCCATGCCGGTATCTTCCAGAACGGTTCGCATGGATGAGTTATCACGGATATCCTCGTCCATCTCTTTCATGTAGTAATAATAGATTCGCTCAAAGGCTTTGTTGTCCATAATATACTTCGATATCCCGTTCATTTCCTGAAACAGTGATCCCCCGGCAAAAAAGACGAACTTCGATTCGTCGAAAATATTATCGGGGTTGGCAATCATCAGGCATTCGGCCAAAAAAACGCCGATTGAATAGGAAAACACGTCGATTGAACTGTCCTTTTCAAAAATCTCGTGATTCCCGGCTTTTATGTCTTTGAGAAGAGCAGTAAGATCCAGGGCGCTCTGATAACCAGACAGGAAGAATCGCTGTGGCACATCGGTAAGGCGCTGACTCAGCACAAAGTTCGCGATACTCAACTCTTTGATATCTGCGTATTGGGCGCTTCGCTTTTCTATGCCTGAGACCATTTCGTTGCGGTCGGTCCATTCGGGCAGACTTCTGTTCATATGGAATGAAATGGGGAACATCAGTACCGGCTTCCCTGTCGATTCGCAAAGGTATCGGGCCCAGGCGAGATGTTTGAACCAACTTCTTTCATTCAAACCATGGAGCAAAAGGATTACCGAATTGTATTTTTTACCGGCTTGGGGCACAAACAGAGGGTACTTGAATTTGCGGTTCTCAGCGATTTGTCCATCTTCACTACCAGGAAAAAAACGGTTTTCCGGCTCGGAAGAATCGTATATCAGTCGAGGGGAAGAGAAGCCAAGATTGAATATCGTGGTCTCTGAACCGGGAATATCGATGCGGTCTTTGTTTAAATCGAACAAATCTTTCAATAAATAAAACTGCTCACTTAACTTCATGGTTTCAATAATTTCACGCAAGTTAACTACTCTCCGGGGTAGGTGGCAAACAAAAGGGATTTCTCAGGCTCTCAGGGGACCAAATGAGACATTCAGGGGTGAAAATCCGCATTCAGGGGTGAAAATCGAAGGGCTTAAAACAGCCATATAGCCGGGAAATATTTTTCAGCATAGTAGGGATACGGTTTTTTTAGATATTTTTGCTTAGAAAGTTTCTGCTGATGCTGATTTGGGAAAAAAACATACCTACCTATCTTACGGGGAAAACAAACATTGTTCGGTTTGTTCTCTTTACTGCGGTCTTTGCCCTGGTATTCATTAATATTTATGCCCCTTTTGGAGTAGATACCTGGTACAATGTAACAGAGCTTGAGCTATTCTTTTACAGCAGTCTGGTTATTCTTCTGGGAATGCTGGTAATTGTTATCAGCAGGGTTCTTATGTGGCAGTTCAGCCGGAAAAAAGCATTACGTTATGGGGAATATGCCATCTGGATTTTTGGGGAAATTGTACTTATGGCACTCGCATACTCCCTGATTCAGAAGCATTTTCTTGAAGGCACAGCGGATTTTGCATCGGCATTCAAGAAATCACTTCAACTAACGGCACTTGTGATCCTCCTGCCCTATGCAATATTGTGGCTTTACCTTTCTCTCCAGGAAAAAAGCCGGCTTTTGGAAAAATTCTCCCATGAACCTCCAAAAGAAATTGTGCCCTCCGGAATGATACCGTTTCATGACGAGAAGAAGGTTTTGCGTATTTCCGTTAAAAGCGACGACCTGCTTTATCTCGAATCGGCTGACAATTACGTTTTTATACACTATCTGGATCACAAGAAAGTTTCCCGGTTCATGGTCAGAAACAGTCTTAAGAAACTGGAACCGGATCTCGCAAAACGCGGTCTTGTGCGTTGTCACCGGTCTTTTATGGTCAATTTCGAGAAAGTTAAACTGATCAAAAAAGAAAAAGATGGGCTCAACATCGAGTTGGACTTGCCTGATAAACTTACGGTTCCCGTCTCAAAAACATACATAGAGCATGTCATTCGCAAGTTTTCGGATAACAGCACTGTTTGAGTTTGACTTTTTGTTCCGGGTTGATATTGGAAGTCTTTTCTCTTTGAACATTCGCTTCCATACTCTACATTTGATTGACCAAAGTGTAATTCATAAAATATCAAGATATGAAACCTGATTCCCAAAGTAAAAGTTTCAAGAAAGTGACAGTAACCAGCCTGATGGTACTCATCGGTTTGTGTTTTTTGTCATCCTGCACAAACATCTACTACGAGAATCCTCAACCAGCAGGACAGGAAAACATGGATGAATTCCCCAAAAAACTTTTAGGGACCTATGTGGATTATGAAGACGGGGACACTGTTATTGTTGTTTACTCTGACGGCTTCAGTTTGAACCTCAACGAGAACGACGTGAAAATCCCCCTGAGCGAAAAAACGGTCTTGCGTAAATACAAGGCATACTATTTCTTAAGTCTCCAGCAGGAAGAAACCAATCTGTGGACTGTTTATATTGTTAAACCCGGAAAGAAGAAGACTTTGGATTTATACGATATCTCAACCGAAGAAGGGCCTATGGAGCAACTCAGGGCAATAACAGAGGTGAAAGAATACGATCAGGATCAGGAGAAATCCTATACGATGTATATTAATCCGAATTTGGCCGAAATGGATCAGATCATTAAGTCCGGGTTGTTACAGCCTACGCAAAAGTTGAAGAAGTAAATCGAAATTCAGAAAATCCCAATTGCAACCGCGGCTGCAAAAAATCAAGAGAATGAATGTAAAAGTCCCTTTCGAATATGAATTCACCGTAACCGACGACTTGCTCGATGGCTACAATCATGTTAACAATGCCCGATACCTTGACCTTTATGAAAGAGCCCGGTGGGAAATTCTAGAGAAAAGCGGTCTAGGCAGGGAAACGGTGCACGAAAAAAGAATCGGGCCAGTGATTATTGAGGTTACAGTTCGTTTCAGTCTGGAATTGCTCCCGGGAGAAAGAATTAAAATATTCACCACGAGCAGAAGAAAGAACGAACTGGTATTGCTTTTCGAGCAAAAGATGGTTACATCCGGTGGTAAAACTGCCAGCAAGGCGCTTTTCACAACCGCACTTTTTGACCTTGAGACCCGGAAAATGGTCAGACCGGATGAGATTTGGATTAAAGCAATGGGGCTGGAATAGGGATTACTTATGAAAGTTCTGGTCTGCACAAGTTTACAATTCTGCCGCGAAGGTTTGAAATGTCTTTTTCCAACCCTTACTTATCAGGAGCGCCATCAATGAATTTGCCGCACATTACTTTGTATTTTCACGTCTTTGTACTCAGCAATAGGATTAATCGGGAATTGAATTATTTCGGTATTGGATTTGAACTTCAAAAAAAAATAGCCTTACTTTACTTGCTATTTCAAACACATACCCTCAAATGCGAAACATAAAGTTTGAATATAAAATAACTGCTGTTTATCTTATTCTGGGTGGGCTTTGGATATTGTTCTCGGATAACCTGCTATATTTGTTATTTAACGACAGAGAGGCATTAACCCAGATGCAAACCTACAAAGGCTGGTTTTATGTTGTAATTACCGCCCTCCTGCTATACTCCCTGTTAAAAAAGCATCTTGTAAAACTCAGATCCGCCGAGCAAAAGGCAGTTGAAAACGACAGGCTCAAAACGGCTTTCATGCAGAATATCTCCCATGAGATCAGAACCCCTATGAACGGGATAATTGGGTTTGCGGGACTTCTAAAAAGTGAAACCTTAAGCGAGGAGCAAAAATCGCAATATCTTGATATCATCATAAAAAGTTCGGAACAGCTGCTGACTATTGTTAATGCTGTACTCGACATGTCTCTTATTGAATCGGGCACTTTATCCACACTCAAGAGCAATGTCAACCTTAACGAAATCATGGATGATGTTTACCAAGCCAATATTTCCCAAATTAATAGGGGTATTACTTTTTCTATTCGCAAGGGACTTAAAGACAAGGAAAGCAATATTACCACCGACAACATCAAAATCAGGCAGGTATTGCAAAACCTTTTAAGCAATGCCATCAAGTTTACAGAACAGGGAAGTATCGAATTGGGCTACAGCCTGAAGGGAAACGAATTGGAGTTTTATATAAAGGATACCGGCATTGGCATTGATTCGGATATGCATAATGAAATTTTCAATCGGTTTTTCCAAACCGAAAAAGGAATAGAGAAGTTGTATGAAGGAGTTGGCCTTGGCCTCGCAATTTGCAAAGGCAATATCGATCTGTTGAAGGGTAGGATCTGGCTGGAGTCCGAGCCGGGAAAAGGATCAACATTTTTCTTCACCATACCCTACATTCCAACAACCAACGAGGACGAGAACATCGATAAGAAGGACGAAAATGCTCAAAACATGAAAGAAACTTCGATACTGATTGTTGAAGATGAAGAGAGCAATTTTCTATACATTAAGGAATTGTTCGAAGGTACCGGGGTTGTAATTCTCCATGCCAAAAACGGAAAGGAAGCGGTTGACATGTGCCTGAATCACAATAATATAAATCTAATCCTGATGGATTTGAAAATGCCGGTAATGAACGGGTTTGAAGCCACAAAACTGATACGGGAGCTTTATCCGGGATTACCCATCGTTGCACAGTCGGCCTTCGCACTCGGAGAGGAAAGGGAAAAAGCCCTAAAAGCAGGATGTAATGAGTACATTTCAAAGCCCTTCAAAAAAGAAGAGCTAATGGCACTTTTAAATAGTTTAAATTAACCAACTCAGGATTAGCGATTTATTTTTTATGTCTCAGAAGCGAAAGATCCCCCACACATTTGTCATTGTATTTGCAATTATTGCAGTAGCTGCTGTATCTTCCTGGTTTGTGCAGGGAGGCGAATTCGAGAGAACTGTAAAAGTTCTCCCCGACGGAAGCACAAAGAATATTATTCTGGCCGATTCCTATAAAGCTGTTGAAAACCAGCCCCAGACCTGGCAGATTTTTTCGGCACTCTTTGAGGGATTTGTTGAGAAGGCTGATATTGTTGCTTTCATTTTACTTATCGGCGGGGCATTTTGGATAATGAACGCCACAAAGGCCATAGATGCTGCTATATTCTCTTTTTTAAATTTCACCAAAAGTCTTGAAAAACGGATGCTGATCCGTAAAATCGGTGTCAACAACATCATCATGACGCTCATCATGGTGCTTTTCAGTCTGTTTGGCTCCGTGTTTGGCATGAGTGAAGAGACCATTGCCTTTGTCATTATTTTTGTTCCGCTTTCCATAAGTATGGGATACGATTCGATCGTGGGTGTTTCCTTGTGTTTTTTTGCTGCCGGTTTGGGTTTCGCGGGAGCAACACTGAATCCCTTCACAATTGGAATTGCACAGGGGCTTTCGGATGTGCCTCTGTTTTCGGGAATAGAATACCGGTTTTTTTGTTGGATCGTGATAACCAGTCTGGGAATTTTCTTCATCCTGCGGTATGCCTCAAAAATAAAGAAAGACCCTACCCGATCGCTGGTTTACGAAGAAGACAAGGTTTGGCGCGACAAGGCCGCAGAAGAATCGCAAGGCATAGCTTACCAAACCCCTCGTTCGTCATGGATTACCTTCATTATGCTGATGGTGATCATGGGCCTTTTTTCTTTTTACCATCCCGTTTCGACGCTGAGCATGGGGCAATCGAGACTGATAATGCCGGTAATCCCGATTCTTACGGTGCTGTTTGCCGCTACAAGCATAATTGCCTTGCGCAAATCGGTGCATTTCTTTATCCTCAACATTTTCATCTTTACAATTCTTTACCTCATTGTAGGGGTGATGGGTTATCAATGGTATATCCTGGAAATCGCAACCTTGTTTTTTGCTATGGGGATTTCCAGCGGAATTGCCATGAGCTACTCCCCCAACAAAATCACGGAGCTGTTTATTGCGGGGGCAAAGGATATTCTCTCAGCAGCCTTGGTTGTTGGACTGGCAGGCGGAATTATTGTGGTTCTTCAAAACGGAAAGGTGATCGACCCGATGCTTCACGGTATCGCCGATTCGATGAAAGATATCGGCAGGTTCGCATCCCTATCGATTATGTACGGCATACAAACTGCCATTAACCTTATTATGCCCTCCGGATCGGCTAAAGCGGCGCTCACCATGCCCATCATGGCACCGTTCTCCGATCTTATCAATGTGTCGCGACAAGCAACCATTATGGCCTACCAGTTTGGGGATGGATTTACCAACATGATCACCCCTACTTCGGCGGTGCTAATGGGCGTTTTGGGAGTAGCTAAAATCCCCTTTCAAAAATGGGTGAAATGGGTGTGGCCCATGATTCTGGCATTTTTCATCCTCGGCCTGCTTTTGCTTATTCCTACCGTTTTTATGGATTTAAACGGGTTTTAGGGGGATTGGGAAATCTCACTGTGTAACCGCCACTATATTGCTGATAATCCATCCGGAATTGGAGAAATCCCTGTTAAACTCCTCAACTGTGATCTCGTAACCGGGAAAGGTTATGAAATAAACCAGTTGTTCGATCGTCTTCACTTTCAACCTGTTTTCCGCCACCTCTGTAACAAAAAGCAGCGTAGGATCGGTGGCTAATCCCCGTGAAAGAAAATAAGCCGGATTCGATGTACCGTTAAGTTTATTGAGATTGATAAATCCGGTTTCATGACTGTTTGGTGCAATGAAATGACTTGCCATACTGTCTGTTACTGAGGAAAAGCAATCGGTTACAACTTTGTTTATCGACCATTTGGCTGAACGGTCGGGAAGTACTTCGGGAAGCATTTCTATATCAACCAAATGTTCTTTTCCGGCAAATACAATTCTCACTTTTACCCAGGCTCTGACTTGCCCCTGATAGAGATTGATTTTCTGCGGATTCTCAGGAGCAATCGCAAAATCTATGAACCTGTTGCACAAAAGTCTGTAACTGGAGTCGGCGGGATTATTGAGCCTGGAGTCTTCAGCATTAATAAGGAATTTCAGGTATCCGGCCCGAGGCACACGCTGTGAAAACTCATCTGTAATCAGTTGGCCTTTCCAATCGGATGTATAATTGAACCTGTCGATAAACTCGCCGAACTGCTTCACCTTAAGGTAATATTCCGGGGGCGTTTCAATTTTGGACCCTGAGTTTAAACCCACCTGGGCTTTTAAGGAAATCAAACTGATGAGTAGCAGCAAAATTAAAAAAGCCTGTTTTGTACCCTTCATCGCTATAATGCTTTTTTTGTTTCTGTGGCCTTAATATTTCCCAGGAAAACTCTCCATTTCTTCTCATTAAAGAACTTATCCTCAACCAGGTCAATTACGATTTCTATTTCCTTTTTGGTAACATCTTTATAAACCAAATTATCACCTGTAAATCCGGTAAACTCCTGGATCACAGTTGCCGATGAGTAATATTTGCCATCCGGACCTTTAGTAAAACTTGAGATATACACCAGGTCGTAAAACTTGATAACAACAGCAGTATATGGCAACGATTTGAGTCTTGCCAGATATTTATCCATAGTTCTCGACTGTATGGTTACTGAACCATCAGGCATTAGTACCGAAGTCTGCATTTCAGCTCCCTTGAAAAAAAGCTTAAGAGCTTCTTTCTCGGCCATATTGCGCCTTTCGGCAGGTTGGTCCTTGCTGCCGATAGTGATTATATGCTGCTGAAACTCCTCAACCTTTTGTTTGGTTTGCTCCTTGAACACCTCGATGTCGGAATCGGAAAGGTTTATTTCATCGACAATTCTAGCCTCTTTGCTACTCATTGCAGTTTTCATGGGTTCCTGTGCGTAGGTGTTCAGAAGAAGCCCAAGGAATGCTGTACTGACTATATATTTGATATTCATTTACTTGAATTTTCAGTGTTTAGAACTTGTACGTTATGCCAAACTTAATGCCATATTTTAAGAATCCAACCTTTTTTATTGGAGATATGTTACCAAAAGCGTCAATATACGCATCAGCAGCGGCCAGGCTATTCAAACTCCAGTACACCTCCGGACCCACAAAGGCTGTTGTGAAATAATTAATCGGACAACTTACGCCAACGAAAGCTTTAGCAGCCAGATTATAAAAGGAGACTTCACTTTTTCCAGTATTGTTGATTCCCGTTCGGGGAATAAAGCCCATCTCGGGCCAGTCATAAATATCCTGACCCTCAGCTATGGTATATTGTTCATAGTACCCTGAGATGCCTGAGTTACCGGTAGAAAGGTATTTTGAATTGATTTTGAATGAATTAATCAATCCGACCTCTCCATAGATTCCCCATTTCTCAGGATTGCTGTTACTGTGAAAAACGAAGGAAACCGGCAGTGAAACATAGTTAAAGGTAATAAGGGAATCAAATGCTGCGGTTAGTTTCTTTTGGTATAGGTCCAGATTAGGATCGTTTGTTTCATAGTCAGGATTGATGAAACTTCCCGTCAAATTTGAAGTTGCTGAGAATCGGTTGTAAGCTGCCCCGATTGAAAAGCCTGATCGGTTACGAAAATACCAAGTTGCATTTGCCTCAGCACTAAAAGAGTTTTTTCCTGCGACCGACCATTTAATAAGTGAACCATCGGTAAGGTTTGGATCGCTGTAGTTTAAAACTCCATACCCGACTGAAAATCCCAGATACATACCACTGCGCTTGAGAGAGGTAATGGCATTTTGAGGAAGTTCAACTTTTTCTTCGGCTGATGTCGGTTGATATAGGTTAACACCAAATTTATCGATACTGGAAAGCTTAAAATTCTGAAAAGTGTTTTCATCCTTTTGAAAGGAAACTTTAAAATCGTACTTGGAATCGTCACGAAAAACAGTTTTGGATTGATACTTCCCCGAGAAAAATTTATTAATGTATCCATTGATATAGTAATTCTCATTTCCTTCGGGAATAACTTTGCCGAATTCGGCCGAGTCAATATTCATGCCTATGTTTTTAATACCTTCAGGATAGGAAGCCCTCAGATTTTTCTGATACTCTGAAATGCTTATCCACCTGTTTTGAGGATCAGGCTCAATGTCGTTTGCAACACTCATTGTTGAATCCTTGAACAAGCCCATAAAAGAGATACTGTAATAAGATTTGTCTTCGTTGGTTTCTTTTGGATCGGTAAGAAGATTGAGGAAGTTGATGTAATCGTTCAGGAGAAAACGGGTCTGCTCCTTTATTATCTGCATATCCTTTTCGGAGAAATCCACACTTTTCACTTCAGCCAAAATCCTGGAGTCGTTGGCAAGAGAAGTGTTTTTGCTACTTCGCACACCTGCGATTCTGTAGTTTTCGAAATCATTGTTTTGTCGAAAGAATGCAATGCGGTAAAGCAATTCTTCGGTCTGTTCGTTCTTTTGCTGATTAAGGTAGTTCCCATCGATTCTCTTGTCAGTCATAATGTCGACTGTATAGATTTCATTTCCATGGGAAATAATGTTCCCTGCTTTTAGATTATCAAAGCCAAGGAAAATCTTCATTCCATCGGGATACCAGAGTAACATGTTAGCAAGGTAGGTTTCCATCTCGTATGCTTCGCTGAGCTTATGAGCGGGATCAAGATCGTTGTAAACAATAGCTTTGCGACTGACAAACAAGTCAGTTAGTTTTTGGCTTATCTTGGTCAGTTCAATCATGTCTGTCTCGTCGGCCAGCTGATTACTATAGAATTCGTAGTTCTTGAGCGTCTTAATTGCCTCATTGTAGATTACAGCTTTCTGCTTTTCGCTAAAATCCTGCGAAAAGGCAAAAAGCCCGGGAAGAAAAAGAATGGCTGCGAATACGATTCTAATTGAAATTATTATAGACTTGGTCATATTTTTTGATATTGGCTGCTATTGTTTCAAAATTTTCTTGATTACGATTCCCTCTTCATAAAAAATCTTACAGAAATAAACTCCTGCCGGCATTGCGGACATATCAATGCCGAACCCGGCTGAATTCTCATAACGGTATCTGGCTACCAGATTGCCCATTGAATTTATAAGTTCCACATCCATAGTACCCGGTAGAAGAGTCTCGAGTTCTACCTTGACTTGACTTTCTGTAGGATTGGGATAAAGTGTAATGGTTTCGGAATCTACACCCGGATTCCCATTTTGACTTTTTGCAATCGGGATTGTTATGATATCGCTGGGGGTAAAGCATTCACCGCCATCATTCACCTCCACGAAGTATTCGCCAAGGTTTTGTCGTGCAATATATTGACTGGTCATAGCACCTGAAATAAGCTGATCGTTATAGTACCATCGGTATTCCCGGGCAGTGTTGTTATCACAAATCAAAATCCAAACATTTGGCCCACGAGCAAAGATTTTGGGTTTTTCGGGACCCTGTTTGTTTTTAAGAATAAGCGTTTCTGAACTTGTACCGCAGTTTCCTGTTCCTGCTACAACTGTGTATTCACCTTCCGAAAGTCTTCCCTGATATGTTGGCTGTGTAGCCTGTTCAATTGCCACCCCGGATCGTTTCCACTGGTATGTATAATCCGGATTCAGATTAGTAACTATCAGTTCTACAATGGTTCCTGCACAAAACAGTGTATTGTTGGTTGCTTCCGCAATTTCCGGAACCGAGGGAGCATTTTTAACGCTTATGGTTTTTACAACGGAAGAAGCAGAACAGGCTTTTGTCGTTTTATTTGATATTTCCAACCTGTAATCGCCCGAAATGGTTTTAACCTTGAGAACATTTGTGGTCTCAGTGATATATTCATTATCCCGAAGCCAGTGGTAGTCATAATTTGTATTGGGGAGGGCCGAATAAATAACACTATCGCCCAGACAAAATGAAGGAACACCGTATTCGAGCGATATGGTGGCATTTGGCCGGGTAGCAACAGTTACATTTCGGCTCATTTTCCCGACACAACCGTTATCCGAACTTACAGACAGGCTCATCAGGTAGGTATTTTGGGAACCATAAACATGGTTTACAGGTTCTTCAAGTGTTGATGTAAAACCATCTCCAAAATCCCAGCTCCAGCCTGTAATCACCACTCCTCCGCTCGTTGTCTGGTTATCGATACTTGCAGTGGTTCCCTCACAGACATCATCGGCAACGAAAAGCACGTTCGGACTGTCTTTAACAATAACACTTCCAAAGATAGTATCGCTTGCGGCTTTGCTGTCCGTGACAATTAATTTTACGGTATGTACACCGGAATTCACGAAAAGATGCGCAGGGTTTTTCAGGTTGCTGAGGGCTGAAGCATCGCCAAAATCCCATTCCCAACCCACAATTTCATTAGAGGAGAGCGAATTCTCGGTAAACTGCGTAGCAATGCCGCGACAAACTGTATCTGCAGTAAAAAAGGCCTGAGTTGCTTTGGTACTGAAAGTTTTGGCTTCCGACCAAGCGCTTGCACTGTAGCCTCCATCGATTGCCTGCACCTGCCAGATATAAGTTCCTTCTTTAAGGTTCATTGTTACTGAATTATTCAAATGCAGGTTGCCCGGAGCCGCAATTAATCTTTTGCCGGTTTCGGACGACATTGAATTACCCAGCCAGGTTGTTGAGTCCAGGTTGCGATACCTAAAATTATAGCTCATAGCTTTTTCAGGGGTTTCATCGGTGGTTACTGCATCCCATTTAAGCTGTATGCCACCGGCTTTAATTGCTGTTGTTGGATTTAAGGGAGCCTCAGGTCTTCTGTTTACAGCATATGGACCTGCGTTGGCAAATATATTTCCCTGATAGAAAGCGCCTGTCATTTCATTTCCGTAGGTGTTGATCCTTCCTGTCAGGAGAAAATCCAAATCCCCATCGTTATCAATATCTCCAAAATCACTGGAACCATTAGTCACTCCTGTTAAACTGACTTCGGAGAATTCAGTGAAACTGCCATTTTTGTTATTCCTGTATAGTTTGGCAAAGGCATAATCGTTTTGAAGCCCGGAAGAAAGGATATCGGGATAGCCATCGCTATCGTAATCCATCCACAACACATGACCGGAATATCCACCTTTAATGTTGCGTTGACTCTGATTTGAAAAAACACATGAGCCTTCATTTCGGAAAATATAAGAGGGCTCTGTATTTAGCTCAAAAGCAGATTGAGCCCCGATTATGTCCAAGTCACCATCTTTATCATAATCGCCAAGTCCGAATGAGCTGGTTGTAACGATAATCTCATCAGCAAACGAGAATGCACCGCTACCGTCATTCAGAAAAAATTTTAATCGACTTGTATCGCTGTAGCTAAAGTTAAATGAATTTATTACCAGGTCAACCTTTCCATCGTTGTTGATATCGCCTTCCTTAGCATAGGTCCATCCAAAGGATAGGTCCAAACCGGTTGTCAAAGTTCCGGAGTTGACAAATTTTCCATTTCCCTGGTTCTTGAAAGTCTGGATAAAAGTTTTGTAAACCAGCAGCAAGTCTATATCCCCATCATTATCAACATCAGTTGAAAGGGAAGTGTTTGTATAACCGCCATCGCATGCAAGGCTGTCTGATTGGACGAAAGAACCATTCTGGTCATTCATCCATACTTGGGATTTGTAAAACCGGGTCCATACAAAATTTGAAGTGCTCCCGTCAATGGGCAACAGCACCTCGTATTGTCTGCGTGTCATTAAATCAAAATATCCATCATTATTTAAATCCGCACAAGCGTGAACCTCGAGAGGTTTTAATTTAAAATCAGCGGACTCATAGCCCCCCGGAATTCCCATAGAAGATAAGGTTGTATATTGAAAGTTGTGATTCCCTTTGTTAAGATACACAAAATCACCCGATGACAACAAATCCAGGTACCCGTCGGCATTCAAATCGACAAACCGATAAGTGTAACCCGGATCAATGTTTACAGTGGTTTTTCTACTGAAAACACCCGATGAAAAGCAACCCAGATTAGAGCCTGAAAAATCCTGATTGTATAACTGATTTTCGGATCCTCCCGTGTATTCCATCACTTCGAACAAATACTCGTCACCAGGCAGCAAACCGCTTATATAGCAGCTGTCGGCACGGCCGTTGAAAACACAATACCATCCTGAAATTCCAATCTGGCTGCCAACCCCGTATTCCGCATCAGCGTAGTAGGATGTATTGTTAACCGGGCTTGCATTACCTTCAGTTCCCTTTTTACAAAACACAATACGCTGGCTTCCATTTCCATTTTCCCAGCTTAGTTTGATGCTTCCGGATGTATTTAACAATCCGGCCTTTAGATTAATTGCCTGTATTGCCTCAAATTCAAAACTGTCGATTGCTGCAATTCCACCTGTAAATGCATTATCAACGGCCTGAACACTCCAATAGTATTTCCCGGGCGTTAAGCCTTTAATGGTAAAGCTGGAGTCAGAGCAATTCCCGAGTCCGGCAATTTTTCGCAAGCCATCAGTAAAAGCCATACCTGACTTAACCTCACTTCCACCCAAACTTTTGCCAATGCTGACATTGTACGTGACACCCCTTGTATCCATACCGTTATCAGATAATCGGTCCCAGCTTAACCTGACATTTTTATTGTCGACAACAGCAGAAGCTAAACCGCCCGGTTTGGAAGGGATTATTTTGCCTGTTAAAGAATGGAAAGAATACAAGCGGGCAAAATAATTGTACTGATTGAGGTATTGCGCCCCTGAAAGCATTAATTCCATTGTTCCGTTGGCATCGATGTCGGCCGCTGTCAGCGATCCCTGATAAAAATCAGGGAAGGAAATATCTGCTTGCAGGATATAGCTGCCAACACCATTATTGAAATATACCCTTGAAGTATCCTCATTCAGCGCCATCCCACCAGCAATAATTATATCCGCAAAGCCGTCCCGGTTCAGGTCGGCCAATTCAACAGAGCAATTCTTGATATAATGGAATATCTGATTCGTTTTGGAAAAGGTGCTATTCCGGTTATTATGATACAAACCGGCAATATTGCTCCAGCCATTCTGCATCCCACTAAGGAAAAGATCCAGATATCCATCATTGTCCTCATCAACCCACGATGCAGTGCTCTCATTTAATAATGGCAGCCCGGTGCCATCCAAAAGTGTAAATACAAAATCCCCATCGTTCCTGTACAGGGCCGTGATATTCCCACCAGTGACCAAAATATCGATATTCCCGTCGTTATTGTAGTCGCCGCAAACCATATCTCCTGCCCCTGCTCCCGGCAAAGCAACTGTTGGTTCCGTGAAACTCCCGTTCCTGTTGTTTTTGTAGATTTTGGTATATGAACCGGAGGGATTGGTGCCACTGATTATGAGATCCAGATCACCATCATTGTCGAAGTCAGCCCATTCGACTGCGCATTCCTTTAAACCTTTAAATGATGAACTTGTTAATTCCGAAAAAGTTCCATTCTTGTTATTGCGAAAAACTTTCGTTATTTCCCCACTGCTGCTTAATCCGGAAATCAAGAGGTCAATACCTCCGTCATTGTCATAGTCGCCCCAGGCAACTGCTCCATCTGAGACAGCAGTAATTCCGTGATCCTGAACCTCAGTGAACACATAGTTCCCATCGTTCCTGTATAGTTTGGTAACCGGAACATCATTTATTATTCCGGTAGAGATCAAATCCATATCCTTGTCGTTGTCATAATCTCCCCAGGCTTGGGCACTACGATATATTGCAGGTAGGTTGGCAACTTCCGAATAGTTTTTTGTTGTGGTCGTTAAAATGGATGTAGGAAGCGACTCTGAAAAATAAACCGATCCCGGACTATATTCCATTACCTGAAAAATATATTCAGAAACAAAATCAAGTCCTGTAACAGTAACACTGTCAGCAGTTCCGTTATAGATGCAGAACCATTTGTCTGATCCGATTTCGGAACCGGAGCCAAACACACTGTTGCCAGCATAGGCCAAACCGTCTGCTGGTATGGCAATGCCACTATTGCCTTTTTTACCAAATACGACACACGCAAGACCATTTCCACGCTTCCATTTCAGGCCGAGATTTACCCCGCCTAAATTGCCAAGCCTTAACCCGGAAGCCTGAACTTTATTTGAATATTCAGAAATTATTTCAGCAGCAAAAGCACCTCCTGCAAAGCTGTTGTCAACAGCTTGTACGCTCCAGTAGAAAGTTGCCGGAACCGGATTTTTAAAAACGAAAAATGCATCCGACAAACGATTGCCAAATCCAGGTAAATACCTTTTACCGGATTCATTTGCCGCCGGCGTTACAATATTCGTAGCTCCGGGTGACGTTCCGATTCGCAAATTGTAGCTTAAACCGTTTTCAGGCGTGGCATCTCCTGGCACTCTGTTCCAACTGAAAACAGCAGTGGAATCGGTAAATGTAACGGCAAGGCCTGTAGGTGCAGAGGGCGCAGGATTCGGGATCCCATTGGAATTGATAAACATGAAAGACTGGAAATTGCCATTAATATAAAGGCTTGTCACATAATCAAGTTTGTCATCATTATTAAAATCGCCGGTACAAAAGGCATTAGAATTCACATCAATGATTTTATCCGGCAATTCGGAAAAACTGTTATTTCCGTTGTTACGGTAAATTCTTGCTGACATATTTGAAAAATCGAATCCTATGTGGAGTATGTCCATCAATCCATCAGAATCATAATCGCCCCATTTTGCTGATGCCCCAATCAATTTCGGCAAGACAATCCCTGTTTGCTCTTCGAACGAACCGGCACCGGTGTTCCGATAAACTTTTGCTATTTTGGTATCAGAAAGATCGCTGCCAACCAAGAGGATGTCCAAATCCCCGTCACTGTCATAATCGCCCCAAGATGCCGTCCCCCCAATACTTCCCGGCAGCGAAATACCTGAATTTACAAACTTATTATTGCCGTCGTTGCGAAAAATGCTTGTATAAGCAATGTTCCCTGTATTTCCTGCAAGCAGGATATCCAGATCCCCGTCGTTATCGTAATCGCCCCAGCCGCCGGAACTGGAGTATACTCCCTGAATCAGGATATCTGACAGCCAGGTAAAAGTATCATCCCCATTATTCCTATAAATTTTGGAATCAGGGTAATATCCTGAGCTTACTCCGCTTAGCAAAAGATCCAAATCCCCGTCGTTGTCAAAGTCGCCCCAGGAGGTTAGCCCGTTTTCAACGCCTTCAATCAAAGTGTTTGAAAGTTCAGTAAACACATTGCCACCATCGTTGCGGAATAACTTTGCAATTTTCTCTGAACCCAAGGACCCTGTTATAAAAATATCCAAGTCGTTATCATTATCAAAATCAACCCAATCCGATCTTGTAGCATTGTTTCCACCCGGCAACAGAATATCTGTTTGCTCAGTAAAGCTGAGGTCTTTGTTGTTTTTGAATACTATTAGTTTTTCCGGGGTTTTTCCCAGAATATCCAAATAACCATCATTGTTATAATCGCCCGTCGTAAGCCCAAACACATTGCCAGTGAGGGTTGGAATTGGAACTCTTGAAAACATATTACCTGCTTCATTTTTTATCCAGTTGGATATGGATGAGTTCAAATCGAAATTGGTAAGTGTTCCATTTTTGGCATTGGTTGTGGCATCCAGGAGTGCTGTTATTCCTGGATTTGCAGCTCCCGCGACACCCTGGTTAAACTTGTAATATGCATATAAGCCAATCTCATTTCCAATTAGATTTAATACTGAGCGGGAAACCACTTCCTCTTCGGTTAACGGTCGCGACCAGATACTTACTTCATCCATAGCTGCATTCAAATAGCCATCATCAAGGGTATTACTCTTGCCCAGGTAACATTTCGTCCGCTCTGCATCTGCCGGAGGCCGGGCAAATCCGGAACTAATCAGTGCTCCGTTAACATAAATACATGCGTATGCATTATCAGTAATTGTTACTGCAATATGAGTCCAAACGTTAAGCGACAAGCAATTATCTGCCAGTAATGTCCCCTTTGCGGGAACATAATTATCCCGGTAGGCAGAAAGGCTTAAACCATTGGTGGTTCCATTTATGGAAAGCATTATATTTTGCAATGCAGTTCCGTTTCCGAAGTCGAATATCCGGGAATTATTATTAAAAGATCCTAGTTTTACCTTTGCCATGAAGGAAAATCCTGTTGAGAAATTCCCGACAGGAGATAGGTTGCCCAAATCAACATAGTCGTTGATTCCATCGAAGTTAAGGCAGTTATCCTGAGCTTTGGCTGTAGCTTGAAAAAGAAAAAAAGCGGATAGAACAATTGCTCCAAAAATGATTTTTCCAGTAATGTTGAAAAGAGTTGAAAACACGTTATGGTATAGCTTTGACATGGCAAGGAAAATGGTTTTAATTACAAAAATTCAGGGACCACAAATATAGATTCTTGCGAACAAGCCTTTTTGTCGATTAATACAAATGCATGTATGAATCAACAAAATGCAAAGCAGGTGAAATTTTCAGGATGCGACCTTTTTCCGCCAATAAAGAGGAGATTCGCCGGTGATCTGCTTAAACTGCCGGCTGAAATTAGCCTGCTCGGTATAGCCTACCAGCTCGGAAATTGCAGCAATGGTATAATCCGGATGATGCAACAAAAGCTGTTTTGCGTCTTCGATACGCAAACGGTTGATCCAGGAATTGAAGTTCATCCCTTCTTCCCGGTTAATGAAATTGGACAATGTTGTTCTGCCTATATTCAACTTTTTTGCAAGCTCTTCGATATTCACTCCCGACTTGCAATAATACTTTTGAAGTACTATTTCCTTTTTATAATGCAACCAATCCGTCTTGATCAGGTGGCGAATGGGATATGCAACGGGCTCGCCTTGGGGAAGGTTGATGGCCGACTCGATAATTGTGAATACTTTGTTGTATTTAATGTACTCCTGAGCAAACGCGAAGTAGAATACAGTGAAAAGCAAAGTGAACGCCCAATCGAATTCAAGCGGGAAAAAACCGGATACCAAGGCGGTAATACCCATCAACAAGGCTGAAAAAAATGCTACCCTCACCCAATTCAAACGTAACAGAACGACTTCGGAAAAGTAATTCAGCAGGCCTTCATCATAACGTCGGGTTTCCCATAAAAAAAGATAGGTGTAAAACACAAGCTGAAAAAAATAATATCCCAAAAACACCAACCTTACCCACAAAGTCGGATTCTCCATGCTTTGCGATATATGACGTAAAGATTCGATTTTGGGATCCCCATAGAAAACAAATGAAACAAAGTAGAGTAGTAATATTAAAAGGTAAGGCAGAATCAGCCGGATAATGTTCCAGGTTTTAAAAAACCCTGGGTTTATCAAAATGATAAGGGTAAAACAAAACAGCGACGCCTGAATTGACGATACAGAGAGCGTGAAGAAGCTAAAATACTGCTGGGAATTGTCTTTGATATTGAATACCAATAAGGCCAGGGTAAGAAAGCTCAGAGCCAGATAGGAAGTGGCAAGCACTTTAAGTGAAATCCGGTAATTGTTTAGCCCCGGTTTATTTGGGGTGTTTAGCGACAAAAAAGAAATCCCCATAACAGCACAAACTACAGCAAAAAGGGAATTAGCTAAAAATTGAAAACTGGTGACCATATCTTCTAAAATCTCTGATGCCCGATTCAGCATCTCTACGATGCTAAGATAATCAAGTTATTTAAACGGCACAAGGCGGGGGAGATTCATTTTCCCGATAAATAAAACACTACCCGTCGCCCTCGCAGGCCAATATAAATCAGTCGATTAGCAGTTTCCCGAAAGGATCGGCAAGTACCTCATCATCATTAAGTCAACAGCCCTTCCGACAGTAAAGCCTTACCTGTTTTTGTCAATTTCACTATTGATATTGTTCGAATTGATAAAATTCAGGGAAAAATAATGTCGTTATTTGTTACGGATAATGTTTTACCCGAATCTATCCTGAACAAGCATAATTATGAAACATCTTCTCTCTATTAAACTGGCCTTATCCCTCTTGGCAGGCATGGTTCATACACTTCCTTCCTATGGTCAATCTGCAGTGAAACCTGAAGCATATGATTCCTACACCTCCGACAAAAGAACTGTACTGTTTTACGAAGAGTTTACCGACAATAAAAACAACTGGTTTCTCGGCATCAAAGAAAACGTGTGGTTCCAGAATCTTCAGGACGGCAGTTTGTTTTTTCAGTCCTTTGAGGATGTGCCCAAAGAAGATTTCAAAGAGGTGTATATCGATCAGGACAAAGACTTTGAAATCGAATTGAAAATCCGCCTCGACAAGGGTATTCAGAATAAGTTCAACGGCTTGCAGTGGGGGAAACAGGCCTCTGAAAGTAGGCAGTTCGACTTCTTTTTTAATGGACAGGGACAATATACCATTGACAAGTTCACCGGGACATTCACCGATTTTGTGCCAGTCACATCCACCTCACTAATCAATAATTACACATACAATCTGCTCACAGTGAGGAAGGTTGGAGCATCCTATTATTTTTTCCTAAATAAGCAGCTTGTGCACTCTATGCCCTTTGAGCCTCTTTTCGGAAACGGTGTTGGTTTCCAGGTAGCCGAAAAATCTGCGGTTCAGATCGATTATCTTATGGTTTGGCAATTGGCCTCGGGAAGCACAACCGGAAATCTCGATCTGAACATCAGGGATGAGAGCTTTTCCTCTGCTTCTGGTAAAATCACCGCTGGTGAAACCGTTCGCCTGAAATACACATTGGTGAATCCTTCAGGGGAAGACGCCAATAACATAAAACTGTTGTACACCCTTCCCCCGGATATCATGTTGCTCGAAAGCCAAACCAATCTGCAACTCAAAGCGGGCGAGAGGATTGATCTGGAAATACTTTTTTATATTAACAAGGGTTTTCCCAACAATGAATTTGACATTACCTTGAAGTCTGAAGGTGCTCATTTAGAGGGATATGAGGAAAGGAACTTTTTAGTTTCGCTCAACCAAAGTGTTCAGTCTGAAGAGTTGCAACAAGCAGCTGAATTTTCCCTGTACCGCGGGAGTAACGATCCGCTCAAGGGTCTTAACGCTTCCAAAGCAATCCAGGAGGTCACGGTTGGAAGGTACTTCGCCCTGATCATTGGCATCGACAATTACTCCGGGGATTGGAACCCGCTCCGGAACGCGGTGAACGATGCAAAAGCGGTTGCCGCCCAACTGGCCGGCAGCTATGAGTTTCAGTCTATCCGAACTTTATACAACGAGCAGGCAACCCGGGCCAACATCCTGAGGGAATATGAATGGCTCATTGCAAATGTTGGCGCGAATGACAATCTGTTGATTTTCTATTCGGGCCACGGCGATTACAAAGAAGCCCTTCAACGAGGTTTCTGGGTACCGGCCGATGCAAAAACCAGCTCCATCGCCGAAATGATTTCAAATACCGACATACAGGCTTTCCTGAGCGGCATAAAGTCAAAACACACCTTCCTAATTGCCGACGCCTGTTTTAGCGGGGATATTTTCAGGGGAAAAACACTTACCATCCCGTATGAGAATTCCTTCAAATATTACAATCAAATCTATTCCAAAACCTCCCGCACCGCTTTAACATCCGGTGGCATTGAACCGGTAATGGACGGGGGAAAGGATGGGCATTCGGTGTTTACCTATTACCTGTTAAAATCCCTGAGCAGTAACCAAAACCAGTTCTTTGATGCAAGTCAGCTGTTCAACGATATTAAAATCGCGGTAGTCAACAATTCAAACCAGACTCCGGCTTACAGTCCAATAATTAATACCGGTGATGAAGGCGGACAATTCATTTTTATAAAGAAACAACCCTGAGAAAGCTGTGAAAAAGCAATTAGTACTGTCAACGATCCTGTTTGCATTGATATGCTCCTTCCATGTCAATAGCCAGATATACAATTTTACGAACTATAGTCTGGAACAGGGAATCCCTCAGTCCACAATTTTTTCGGTATACCACGACAGCCGTGGATATCTATGGATCGGTACGGAAAGCGGTGTAGCCCGTTTCAACGGTTATGCATTCACCATTTATGACAGGACATTAGGTTTGCCGGGAAACAATGCACGCAGTATCACAGAGGGACCCGATGGAAATATTTGGGTTGCAACCGATGCCGGCATTGGTATTTTCAATGGAAGGGAATGGAAAAAGATCGGTGCTGATGAGGGCCTGCAAGGCTCTGCTGTTATTAAACTGGTTCCCGACCAACAAGGGCGGGTATGGGCAGCTACAAACGACGCCGGGGTAAATATTCTCAGCTACAAGGGTGACAGCCTTATCATTGAAAACATCAATAAGGATAAGGGTCTGTCTTCAAATTTTGTGCTGGATATCCTGCACGACTCTTCAGGGAAAACCTGGATTGCCATGATCGGTGGGTTAAATATCGTTACAATCGGCAACGCAATGCCTACGGTTTATAATTTAGGGGATTTCACCCTGCTCCCCAGCAACCTTATTTCCTGTATCGATGAAGACGCTCAGGGTAACTTTTGGGTAGGCACCCTGAATGCCGGTGCTTTCAAACTGCATAAAACAGGGGATCAGTATCATGTCATCCCCTTTAACTATCAAAAAGGCATCGATGATTCGCGCATTTGGGATGTTTTTTGCGACATGAACAATATCGTCTGGTTCGGTTCCAATGAAAACGGGCTATATCGTTGGGGAGATGGACACATGCTTAACATATCCAGCAAAAACGGGCTTCCCGGAAATCTGGTCTTAAACGTTTCCCGCGACAGGAACTCAAACCTTTGGGTGGGTTCGATGAATGGGCTTTCCATGTTCAACGGGTTTCATTTTGTAAACTATACTTCAGCAGATGGGCTTCCCGGAACCCAGGTGCTTGCCGTAAAACCCGGGGCCGAAAACTCACTGTGGGTTGGGGGGGATGGAAAAGGACTTGCCAGGATATTCATTTCGCAGGACAAGCTTGAACCACGTTTCTTTTCTGTTGCCAACGGTTTTCGCAACAGCCAGGTCACGTCAATCGATTTCGACAAAAAAGGAAACCTGCTGGCCGGCACCAGAGGCGACGGACTTGCCATACTGCGTAACGGAACGTTCAGTTATCTTGCATCGCACGACGGACTTGCCGACGACAACATAAACTGTGTATACTGGAACAAGGAAGAATCGGTTTACGTGGGCACCAACATGGGTTTCAATGAGATCAAATCGGATAAAATACACACCATAAACGAAGATAACGGGCTGATTAACCCTGAAGTTCAAACAACAATTTCTGATTTGAACGGTGATATCTGGATGGGAACCATGGGTGGTTTAGCCCGGTTTCAGCACAAATCGGGTATTTACAGAGATTTTAACGAGGTCGAAGGCCTTTTCGACCTGCGCATCCACGCTTTGGCGGTAGACAGGCTCAACCAACTCTATATCGGAACCAGCAATGGGATTTACCGCTACGATGAGGTGCACGACACCATCGTCTCGCTTCTGAACAGCAGCCTTAACGCTAAAACGGTAAACTCTCTCCTGTTTTTTAACGATACGATCCTTATTGCGGGAACAACAAGAGGCTTTAATAAAATTTACTTTGATCATACCCTTACTACTCCCATGCGGATAAACTCGTATGACAAACTGAGCGGATTTGCCCTGAGTGAGACAAACCTGAATGCAATTTGCAAAGACTCCGAAAATCATGTGTGGTTTGGCACGGTAAATGGGCTAACCTGCTACAAGCCGGAGCTGGAAGACACCCTATCGCGGGTCCCGGTGTTGCAGCTAACAGGGCTTCGCCTGGCATTTGAAGAAGTAGATTGGGTAGAAAAAGGCTTCATACTGCACAATTGGTTCAACGTACCAAAAGCCCTCACGCTAAAGCATTTCGATAACCATATTACATTTGATTTTGATGGGCTATACCTTAAGAATCCTGAAAGAGTTCGTTTCCGATATAAACTGGAACCCTACGAAACCGAATGGTCGCCTCCCGTTTCAGGCAGAAGCGCCACCTATCCCGGCTTGAATAACGGGAGGTACACCTTCAGTGTATGCGCGAGCATTGATGGAATCAACTGGTCGGAGCCGGCAAATTATACCTTCACGGTTGCGCCCCCCTTCTGGAAAACCCTTTGGTTCTACATACTCCTGACAGGGGGAATAATTGCAGGTCTTATTTTTTATATCCGGAGCCGTGAGAAGAAACTAATTCGTGAAAAGGAGCATCTGGAACAGCAAGTCACCCTCCGAACTGCAGAAGTAGTGGCTCAGAAAGAACAGATTCAGATTCAGCATAAGATAGTCTCGGATCAGAAACTTGAGATAACCTCGAGCATTACCTACGCCCGAAGAATACAACAAGCGGTATTGCCCGGACTGGATATCCTGGCTGAAAGTGCGGCCGACAGCTTTGTGCTGTACAAACCCCGTGATATTGTCAGCGGAGACTTTTACTGGATCGGCAAAAGCGGAAACCGATTGATTGTAAGCGCTGCCGACTGTACCGGGCACGGTGTTCCTGGAGCCTTCATGAGCATGCTGGGCATCAGTTTCATGAACAAGATAATAAGAGAACAAAAGATTGATGCGCCTGAGGTGGTACTAAAGCATATGCGCGACAATGTAATTAATTCCATGCATCAGGGAAACTTCGAAGGCACTACAAAGGATGGAATGGACATGGCTTTGTGCGCTGTGAACCTTGACACCCTCGAGATGACCTTTGCCGGAGCATACAACCCCGTAATAGTTATTTCACACAATCAGATTAGCGAACTTAAAGCCAACCGCATGCCGGTAGGGTTTCACCTTGTTATGGATGACTTTGTATCTCAAAGCATTCAACTTGAAAAGGGAGATTGTATTTACCTGTTCTCTGATGGGTTCCAGGATCAGACCGGAGGGCCTGAAGGTCGAAAATTCATGCGGAAAAACCTGAGGGAATTGCTATTCTCTATCCATACCGAACCCTTTTCGGTGCAAAAACAGATATTGGAAAACACAATTGAAAATTGGCGACATTCGCCGGATCCGACACGAGAAGATTCGGAACAGGTAGACGACATTATGGTTCTGGGCTTTTCGGTTTAGTTCAAAAACCCCAACACGAAAACACCATCATTTCTACATAATTCAATTTCCAATGCCTCGTTAACTCTCAGCTAATTAATACAAATATTGACTTTATGATAATTAATTTATAAAACCGGATTCCAAAATACGATTAATTATATATAACCATCTAGTTGCTGAATATTTTTCAGCAGTTCTATTCCCAGTTAATGCGTTATCAGTTTTCAAAATTGAAAGAAATCAGTAATTCTGAGCCCGATTTTATCATACACTCTGATTGTAAGTTTATCGTTAATATGTTTCCACTTTGTTTACTAGAAACGGATTGTTGAATGCCGTCAAGCAGAACCATCACATTACTCCCTTTTTTATTATTAAGTGTTTCCAATTCAATTGCTTGTATTTGAACACTGCCATATTTAACCTGCAACCTACAATTTTGTCCGGATTTGTTTTGAGTTTGGGAAAACAAACCCCAGGCAGAAGAAGTGGTAAAGAAAGACGCATGGTCTTCGGGTTTCCAAACTTGCTTAAAGCCAATGGTTTGTGCGGGGCCATCATACGAGAAACCTTGCAATGCCAATAGTGCAGACCAACTGCTTAAAGGCCTTGCATAATAATCGCCGCATTCATCTTCGCCGAATGGGCTACCTGTGCCGAATACGGTGGCATTTGAAGCCAAGGTGACTTCGCCCTCGGCGCGCAGGCGGCCATCGTAGCGCTTGGAAATTTCCTCGAAGATTTCAAGTCCCTCCTTGACCATGCCGTGCTGGATCATGGTTGCGGCTGCGGCATATTCGAATCCGGTCATGGCTTCGCTGTAGTAATGGATACTATTTTTCGGCACCTCTCCGGGGTAAACGAACATCTGCCAGCCTGTGTCGCCGTAGCCGAGGAAGTCGCGGTAGGGGCGTTGGCTGCCATCGTCGGTAAAGCGGTTATTGCGATGGATGGCGGCGAGCCCGGAGAGGCTGCGTTCGAGCGGGTAGATGCGACCGAGGTCGAGTTGGTTGGCCCACCATTGGCCGAGCAGCATGTCGAGACCGCAGGCTTTTTCCATCAAGCGGGTGTCGGGGAGGTACTCAGGCTTGTCAATGTAGTACCCGAGTTCCTCGCTCCACAACTCCTGGTTCTGGTTTGTTGCCGCAGTATTCGAGAGCTTATCATAATCGGCGGCCAGTTCATCCTCCCCCATAAGAAGAGCCATCTTCGCGCTGGCCTTGAGGGCGGCAATATAGAGCGATCCGATCCACGGCGAGGTTCCAGAAGAATTGCAGTCCAGAGTATTGTGATAACTCCCCGTTATCATGCCATCACGATCAGGGTCATGAGTGGAGATGGAGTACTCAATGGCCTTTTTGGTCCGCGGCCAGGCTGCCATTAAGAAGTCATTGTTGTCCGACAAAAGATGTTCCCGGTAAACCCCCAATATTGTTCCAAAGTGACCGTCCAACGCGTTTAAAAGCTGACCGTCTCTGGCTGGAAGTAAACCCTCGCTTGTTTGGGTATTCAAATCTATGTCTCTTAAAACACGGCCTAACTCAGGGAATAAGCGGGCATGACCCTGGGCATAGTGAATAACATGTTTGCAGTTGCCCAGCCATAATGGATTATTTGAAGTGCTCTCCCAAATTCCAAAGTAGCCATCTTTAGTCCAAAAACAAGTGGGCGACTTCAACACACTGATATTGGATGACATGCGATCCAATGCATAGCGTGGTATGGTCGACGAATACAATGTTTCATGGTATAACCGCGTCGTTGAATCAAGGTATACAAAATTATCCAGAACATATTGGTCCACCTCAGCCGCATTGGCCCACCAGTTTTCGTAATAGCTGCCAGCCTCAGGAAAATACCATTCCGAATCGCTTCTGCCAAAAGTGCCCCCCGGAAAATGCCAGCATACTACAAAAGTGATCACTTTCTCTTCTTTTGGTTTAAGTGTGAATCCTGCAGAAAGCGCTCCATCGACCGTTGTACCGGAGTTTGGACTTAAAGCATTTTTATCTCCGGACAGTCTCCCATCGCTGGAAAAATCGCTGAATAAAGATGTTAAATCTTCCCAGGACGCTGTATAGCTAACCTCTTTTTCAAAAACAGACAGTTGCATGCTGCCACTGCTCCCTGTCATTTCTAAACTCGTTTTCTGCGGCCCAACGATGATCGTATTACTATTTTGTTCATATCCCCTGTTCATTCTGCTATTTGCACCCGCAATGGTATCGTAGCCGGTGAATCCAACTGCATTTTGTTGTGTTGCCAGAAGATTCACTTCAACATTTTCCGAAGAGGTATTGATTACCTTGATCCGAAAGATTCCGCAAGGAATGGCTGAGTTTTTCAAATCCATTGGAATTAAAGGGTTGTAAGCTTCCAAGATAACTTTTACAGGCAGTTCCCGGTCATGAAAGTGATACCACCCAAAAGGAAATTCCCCCTGAAAAGTAAGACTGTCCATTGCAGGAAAGGGTCCTTCAGATGATGTTTGAAGCATTTTTACAAGGGTGGCACCATTCGTTTTGGTACGAATGGCAAAAAAACTATTGGGTACAACTCCCGAGCCTTCCCTCTCCTCGAAATTATTGAAAATTTGCCACCTGTTGCGTTCAGCTTTCCCATTCATACGGATAAGGCTCCCTCCAACTGCACCTATCGGGAAGTCTAATCCGGTAAGGTATTTACCTTGGTATGTAACAGGTGGATCTTCAGTCATTTTTTTCTCAAAATAGCTAAGTTTTTTTGGGGATTTGAATATCTGGCAACTTTGTGCAAGGAATAAGAACAGAAGCAAACTTAGTGTGAGAAAAAAATTGGTTTTCATTTTTTTTGTAGTTTAAATGCCAATAAACGGTTAATAAATTATCATTATAATCGGTCAAGTCAAATTTGGTCATAAATTTCGGCCTGTATTTTACCCTTTTTGGCTTAAGTTTTATCTGTTTTGATTTAAATTGTATTATAGAAAAATAAGCCCTGTTTGGGTCGAGATATTTACAATTGCCAACGAAATAATTGGGTTTAAAATATTTAGCCGGTCAAAAATGATTTTTTTAATTAAACGTAAGAAATTTCGACTACAAATAGTCTTTTATTTTATGCATTTTACCGTCTGAATAGTATCCGGCCCCATCAATCCTGATGGCTCCAGGGTAATCTCATCAATTGCCCTGCATCCATCAATATCAGAAGTAGTTCCATTTTGAGATTTAACAAGCGTTTCAACACCCTTTTCAATAGAGTGCGTTACAACGATGTTTGCAAAAGATAAGGGTTCACCTTCGTCATTGGTGATTCTTCCGCTAAGTGTATTTTGTCCAAAAGAAATAGCAAACGATGAGAATAGGACAAAAAGGAATAATAGATAGGCAGGTAAAGTTTTAGTCATAGTGCTGATAATAGTTTTGTGCTGCAAAATTACATGAATTTGGGTCGACCCAGGGTTTTATATTGTAACTAAAAATTTTTGCAGGGTAACATAAATCGTTTATGACAGGGTAAAGGGCAAAAAAATTTATACAAGCAATACAAAAAAAATTAACTTTATAGCAAAGTTTAACCCATCAGGCATGGTATCACAAGAAATTCTCGAGAACTGGCTGTTCAGAAAAAAAGGCCAGGATCAATGGTTAAAAGCTTCGGTTCCCGGCTGCGTTCACACGGATTTGCTTGAGAACAAAATTATCCCCGACCCTTTCTTTGGAGCTAATGTTGAAGACTTACAGTGGATTGAAAAAGAAGACTGGGAATATTGTTGTTTATTCAACGTTTCGCCCTACCTCTTCGACCACGACCAAATTGAAATTTGGTTTTACGGGGTTGATACCTATGCGGAGATTTTGCTTAACGGAAAGCCCATCATCACCACCAGCAATATGTTCCACCCTTGGTGCGCCGATGTAAAAGCACATCTTCATGAGGGAGAGAACACATTGGTTGTTCTGTTCTCATCCCCCTATAAAAGAGGCCTTGAAAAATATAAAAAGCAACCTTTCCCGCTTCCGGCCAACAACGATAAAGCTGAAGTTAAAGTCAGCCCCTTCAGCCGCAAGGCAGCCTATCATTATGGTTGGGACTGGAGTCCAAGGCTGCTTACCAGCGGCTTTTGGAAAAACATTGAGCTTATTGCCTGGAACAAACTCAAAATAAGAGATTTTTACATTCTTCAGCAAAGCCAGAGCCCGGATTATGCCAGCCTGGTCTGCGAACTCGAGCTCGAGGTCCATTCGGCCGGCGAGTACATCTTTGCCGTTTATATCGATGAAAATATTATCTCAACCGGAAAGCTGAGGCTCGTGAAAGGGGTCAACAAATTCAGCCACCCCTTTGGCATTCACAACCCCAAACTCTGGTATCCCAGAGGATATGGGAATCCGGATGTGTACAAAATAACAATCGACATTAAGGACGACGACAACATTATCGATACCCGCCAAACCACCACCGGAATTAGAAAAGTGGAACTTATAACGTCCGGTCCCGGTAGCGATGCGGGATTTCATTTCAGGGTAAACGGTATCGATGTGTATGCAAGAGGGGCAAATATTGTCCCGATGGACTTTTTCCTCCCCCGTGTAAAGAAAGCAGACTATAAAACGCTTATTGAAAACGCCGTTTCGGTGAATATGAATATGCTGCGGGTTTGGGGAGGGGGCGTTTATGAAAACGACTCATTTTACAACCTATGTAACAAGGAAGGTATTATGGTATGGCAGGATTTTATGTTTGCCTGCATGATGTATCCATCAGACAATGATTTCCTTGCCTCAGTCCAGACCGAAGTGGAATACAACATCAAGAGACTCAGGAATCACCCCTCGGTTGTTTTGTGGTGCGGGAACAACGAAGTACTCGAAGGAGCGCATTTCTGGGGATGGAAAGAGGCGTTGGGCAAGGATTTCGATGAGGCCATGGAATCCTATAACCGAATTTTTTACGAGCTTATTCCGGAAACCCTTACCGCTTTGGATTCGACCCGACCGTACTGGCCATCCTCACCCTCATCTTCATATAAGGGAGCACCGAGCCTTTCTTCCGGCGATTATCATTTCTGGGACATCATTAAACAGCCGCTCCCCCTTCGGTCGTACGAAGACAATGTCGGGAGATTTATGTCGGAGTTTGGCTTTAAGTCGTACCCCGAGTTAAGCACAGTTTGCAGCTATGCTGAGGAAAAAGATCAGGACATCCGCTCCCGTGTACTAGAATTGCATCAGGGATGGGAAAACGGCGCAGATTTGGTTGAAAGGCATGTTTTGGAACTGTTTGGGAAGCCCGATAACTTCAATGATTTTCTGTACCTCTCCCAAAATACCCAGGCGCAGGCCATTAAAATTGCTGTTGAGGCTCAGCGACGGTCAAAACCCTATTGCATGGGGTCGCTTTTCTGGCAACTAAACGACTGCTGGCCCTGCGCAAGCTGGTCGGCCATTGATTATGCCGGAAATTGGAAAGCCTTGATGTATGAGCTTAAGCATCTGTTTGCAGATGTTATTGTATCGCCAGTTATTAAAGGCGACACCATTGAGATTTATGTTGTGTCGGATAAGCCAAAACCCCTTAACCTGAGAGCCAGTTTGAAGATTATTGATTTTGAGGGAACCGAATACTACGCCAAAGATACCGACTACCAGACGATCGGATCGGCTTCGGAAATGATATTTTCGATTCCGCTGAGCAAGATGGATCTCTCCCAGCTTAAGAACCAACTCGTTCTGGTTGCGGAAATTTTTTCCGAGAAAAAGAGGCTCGACCGCAACCTTATGTATTTCGCTAATCCCAGGGAATTGTTATTAAAACCGGCCAAACCGGAAATATCCATTGGCGAATCGGGAAACACAAGCATGATCATCATCAAATCGACAGTGCTTATGAAGAATGTTTTTCTCGAAAGTCATGATAAGGAAGGTTTCTTCAGCGACAATTATTTTGATTTGCTTCCCGGAGAGACGAAGACTGTGATTTTCCATTCCGAGCTTCCCTTTGCCTCTGAGAACAACTTTTCCATTCGCTGTTTGAATTGCAGGGATTCAACCCGGCTTGCCGAGCAGGTCTAAGGCAAACTGGCCGGGAAAAGATATTACCCTGCCAATGGCCACGGCTTGTAACTTTGTGTCTTTTTTGATGGATTATTATCAGGATTTTTTATCTTTGAAACCGTCTTGGCTTGTTTCTGAATTCAAAACGGGGTTTCCTTTCCAGTTGCTTCCATTTTACTTTTCAAGCCTAAGCCAGGAATCTTTCAAATTCATATATTATGTTCAAAGAAAAATCTGCAGGTCCCTTACCTTGTGAGGGCTATAGCAATGCCCAGCTAAGCATGCTGGTAATTTTGCGTCTGGCAATTGGCTGGCATTTCCTTTACGAAGGCATCAGCAAGATACTCAACCCGAACTGGTCGTCGATTGGTTTTTTGCTCGACTCGAAAGGGCTTTTCTCAGGGATGTTCCATTCTATGGCTGCGAATCCCGATTTGGTGAATTCAATTGATTTTCTCAATGCCTGGGGATTGGCTGCAATTGGTCTGGGATTAATTACCGGACTGCTTACACAAATTGCCACCCTTGCCGGAATGGTGCTTCTGGCATTTTACTATTTATCGCATCCTCCGCTGATAACCAGCGAATATGCAATTCCCAGCGAGGGAAGCTATCTGTGGGTCAACAAAAACCTTATAGAGTTTTTCGCCCTTTGGGTATTGTTTTTATTCCCCAGTGGGAATCGCATTGGTTTAGACCGGTTTATCTTTAACAGGAAAAAATAGTTACAGGAAAAAGTTTACCATAATGAACAAAAATAAAACAACCCCGAACGCGGAAAAAGAAGACAATAGCTCAAAAATCGGAAGAAGAGATGTACTAAAAGGCCTGGCAACCCTTCCCCTTTTGGGCGCTTTTGCCTATGGCGTTTATAAAAAAAAGAATTATGACCGCATCGCAAACAGCAAGCTAAGACAGGCTGTGGATTTGAGTGCGGAGTCGCCTGTTGTTTTCCAGACACAGCAAAAGGATCCTCATATACGAATAGGGATTATCGGATATGGCATTCGCGGACCGCAATTGTTAAAAGCCGCAGGCTTTGCCATGCCTTCTGAACTCGATAAATGGAAAGAGAGTTCGCTTAAAAACCCTTCCGATCACCGGCTCGAGGACTTCAAAGCTCAGGAAAACCTCAATATTTCGATTACAGCCGTTTGCGATCTGTTCGACGTTAATGCGGAACGGGCCTTATCTGCAGCCGCAAATGTTGGCAGGGACGGAAGCGATGGGAATTTTGTGCAGACTGCCAAAAGGTACAAAACCTATCAGGAATTGCTTTCTTCGGGTGAGGTAGATGCTGTGATAATTGCCACCCCCGACCATTGGCATACCGACATATCCATTGCCGCAGCTCTGAAAGGCATTCATGTTTATGTTGAAAAAGGCATGACCCGAACGGTTGAAGAAGCGTTTCGTTTGAGAGAAACCGTTAAAAAAAGCAACATTGTTTTCCAACTTGGACACCAGGGCCGGCAGACCGAATCGCATATGAAAGCCCGCGAAGCCATGGAAAAAAACATCATCGGCAAGGTTGGTCTGATTGAGGTTTGCACCAATCGCAACTCTCCTAACGGTGCATGGGTTTACGATATTCATCCGGATGGCAACCCACAAACAATCGACTGGGAACAGTTTGAATTCCCCTGTGAAACAAAACACCCCTTTAGCCCCGAGCGCTTTTTCCGTTGGAGGTGTTGGTGGGATTATGGTACAGGTCTCGGGGGAGATTTACTGACTCACGAATTCGATGCCATCAACCAGATTATGAGCCTGGGAATACCGCATTCCGCCGTAAGCTCCGGAGGAGTTTATTTTTATAAGAACAAAGAGGCTGGTCACTATGTGAATGAAGTGAGGAATGTTCCGGATATATGGCAGGTTGCCCTGGAATACCCCACCCGCGATTTGACGCTTCTTTACAGTGCCTCTCTGGCAAGCAACAAGGAAAGGGGGAAAATGATCATGGGACATGACGGCTATATGGAACTAAGCGATGCACTTACCATCTATGCCGACCGGGAATCGACCCTCTACAAAGAAAAAATCGAGGCGAAAATCATCAAACCCGAACTGCCCATATACACGTATATCCCCGGCAGAAGCACTGTGGATGCCATTACCTCCCCCACCGAAAAGTACTTTGCAAGTCGCGGACTCCTGTATACCTATCGTGGAGGGAAAAGGGTCGACACAACCCACCTTCATATTAAGGAATGGATTGACTGTATAAGAGAAAGTATTGCACAGGATAAACTGATACAGCCCAGCTGCAATATCGACCAGGGATTTGAGGAGGCAATCACCGCCCATATGGCAACAATATCCTATCTGGAAGACAGAAAGGTGTTCTGGGATGCCGACAAAGAATCCGTGGTTTAATTTTTTTAACAAAAAAAAAGGGCGGAAAATGAACAACTAAGCATTTAAATTGTAATTTCGTTTCAAAATATTTTCTAATGCATCAAGAAATCAAAGAAAAGCTGAAAGGTAAAACCATTCTTGTTGTCGAAGATGATCAGATCAGTGCCGAATATCTTAAGGAAGTTTTCGAGGAAAAAGGTGTTCATCTGATTTTTGCAAATAGTGGTGAGGATGCAATAAAGATGGTTATTAGCAACCCTCAGATTGAAGTTGTTTTAATGGATATCCGATTACCCGGAATCAACGGTTACAAAGCAACTGAGGAGATTAAAAAGATACGCAAGGATCTGCCTGTGATAGCCCAAACCGCTTACGCCTTGGATGGTGATCACTCCAAAGCCCTGGCAGCAGGCTGCGTAGCCTATATATCAAAACCTATTGGCTATAACGAGCTGTTAAGCCTGATTCTTAAGGTGCTTTACCCCTGATACGCTGCCAATCCCCGGCAAAAAGATTAAAAAAGATCGAATTATTTAGAATGAATGAAAATAAGCCTATTTTTGTAGCTTAACCATTTTTTCAAACCATGTTCCTACTGAAAATGTCAGTTTCTGTGCCTGTGATGGCAATCGCCCTGTCGTGCTGCAAATTACCATGGCAAGTATTGATAAGAAAGACCTCGAGTGCAGTCTTGTGCCAATGCCTGTAAACAATACAATGTGAAGCCCTGTGGCAGAGAATACTTACCTGTTTTATTAACATCAGCAAATATACCAATGATAAAAATTGTCTTCCTGGATGCGAAAACGGTTGGAGAGGTGCCCAACTTCAGGGTACTTGAAAAACAGGGCACGCTCACAATTTACGAAAAGACCGAGCCTGCCGATATTATTGGCCGCTGTTTGGGTCAGGATGTTATTATTACCAGCAAAGTGCTTCTGAGCCGTGCGATCATGAGCCAGCTGCCCGACCTGAAGCTGATCTGCGTGGCGGCAACAGGCTTGAACAACATAGACCTGGACGCTGCCGAGCAGCTGAAAATACAAGTGAAAAATGTTGCCGGTTACTCTACCGAATCGGTAGCCCAGCTGAGCTTTGCAATGCTTTTATACCTTGTGAACCGAATTCAGTATTACGATGCCTTTGTAAAATCGGGAGCCTATGCCAAAAGCGACATATTCACCCACTTCGGACCTCCTTTTTGGGAATTGAATGGCAAGCGACTGGGAATTATAGGTCTGGGCAACATTGGGCGGAGAGTTGCGCAGATAGCACAGAGCTTTGGCATGGAGGTCGTTTTCTTTTCAACCACGGGAAGGAATAACAATATTAATTACAAACGTTTTGACCTCGATACCTTGCTAAGCACTTCGGATGTGATAAGTATACATTCACCTCTTAACGATCAGACCCGGGGACTCATTAACTACGAAAAAATACGACTGATGCGCCCTTGCGCCATTCTTCTGAATACCGGTCGCGGTGGAATTATCGACGAAAGCGATCTCGCACGTGCCCTCAATGAGAACCTTATCGGCGGAGCAGGTATCGATGTGCTTGAGCAGGAGCCTCCTTCGGCTGACAACCCTTTGTTCAAAATCCAGAACCGTGACAAACTTCTGATTACTCCCCATATCGCATGGACCAGCATTGAGGCAAGGCAACGGTTAATCGACAAATTGGCAAGGAACATTGAGGAATTCAGGAAATCAATTTGAAAATTAGTTAATTGGTTAATTTGAAAATGAGATAATTGGTTAATTTGAAAATTGGTTAATTTGAAAAATGGTCAATTAGTTAATTTGAAAATGAGATAATTGGTTAATTTGAAAATTGGTCAATTAGTTAATTTGAAAATGTGCTAATTGGTTAATTTTCAAATTATCACATTTTCAAATTACCACATTTTCAAATTGCCTCATTTTCAAATTAACTAATTTTCAAATCAAATAATTACATGGGCAGAATACGTATATTTCTGAACCAAACATCATTTCCATGATCCTGAAGTCCGAAATATCCTTCACGGTATTTACCGAAATTCGGGAAATCCTTGAATTTGCTGGCTGCAACCATGGCATCCCAATCGGAGGTTCCAAGATGGTATTCAACAACAACTTCCCCGTTCATTTTATGAATTACAGTGCCTTGATAGACCATTAACTCAACTGTGTTCCATTCGCCAGCGGGCTTTGTGTTTTGAGGCACTGCCGGGATCAGATCATAAAGGGATCCTGCCTGACGGTTACCGTCTTTTCCCAAAAATGAATCAGGGTGTTTGAGGTTATCGAGTACCTGCATTTCTGTGGCTGATTTCCAGATAGGATCTTCGTTAATAAGTGCGCCGTAAAAAATACCGCTGTTTCCGCCTTCGGAAATCTTCCACTCGAGTTGAAGTCTGAAATCTTTAAATGGCTTGTTGTAAACGATGTCTCCACCGCCACCGCCAGCTTCACCTTGTCCTGAGCCCTGGCATTTGAGAGCACCTTCCTCAATTACCCAACCCTGTGCGGGAAAGGCTTCTTTTCCATAGCCAATCCAGCCTTCGGTACTGGTACCATCGAACAAAGCTATCCAACCTTCTTCAGCAGGTGGAGCTGTTTCTGTTTGCTCTGCGGCGGCAGTAGCATCAGTCTTTGCTTTGCAGGATACCATTAGCATTCCCGCAAAAAGAACAATAGTTAGAATTGAAAATACTGATTTCAAGTTTTTCATGAGATTAAAAAGTTTGTTAATTAATAAATGTAATCGTGGTTATAGTCCGTAAATTTCAAAAAAAGAATCATAAAAACCAAGCCGCAAACCAAATGAAACCGTATTTTCGTGATAATAAACCATCAGCATGTCCGTTTGAAATATAAAATTCCCCCGTTATGATTAACAAACTGTTCTCCCAGGTTCTTCTTGCACTGATTGTCTTTTCTGCTGATTGTTTGGCGCAGGACTCCGACTCCCTCTTAAAGAAGGCCGAGTTTTATTACCTGAATGAGGAGTATCAGCTTGCAATTCCCCGGTTTACAGAATATATTAACCAGTTCCCCAAGGATTTCAGGGGATGGCAAACACGCGGAAACTGCTATCGCGAAACAGGGCAAACCATTCTTGCAATTAAAGATTACACTGCCGCCCTTGAATTGAAAAAAAATGACCCCGGATTGATATACTCTCTGGCAGATGCCTACGACAAAGCCTCGCTGCCGGATTCGTCGTTGCTTTATTACAAGAAGTATGTAAGACTAGAACCCAATCGCACAGAGGGTCTGACAAAACTCTGTCTGTTGTATATGTACAGTTTTCCGGAGCTCAGCGATTCAGCGATTCACTATGCGGGAAAAGCTGTTAAAAGTGAGCCGGGAAATCCCATGAACTACAACTATCTTGCCCTGGCCTATTACTCGGCCGACCAATACAAAAGTGCTCTGGAATCGGCACAACGTGGGTTGGCGCTAGACAGCAGCATTTCGATACTTAACCGGACAGCGGGAATCGTCAGTTTCTTTCTTCGCGACTACTCCGCTGCCATCAGGTATTTCGATTCCGCCATCGCATCAAACCCGGAAGAATATATCGTTCTGGATTACAAAATACAAAGCATGCTATTGAAGAACACAAATCCGGAACAAATTAGCTTTCCCGCAGGCGGCTCTATCTCGTTGGTTGGAATTTCCTCAGAGAATCTTCACAAATCGGAATCCCGGGTTTTCAACAAAAAAAGCAATTACCATTTCGACAAGCTGCTGGAAAAATTTCGCTCCGCCCCTCTTGGCATGAGCCTTGACGAATTTTTCATGCTTTATATCGGGGCATCCCTGCAGCCAGAATATGCACAAACCTCAAAGCAAACAACGGAATCCCCCGGAAAAAATATAAAAAACGATGCTCACACCCTGGAGGAAATGCTTTATGGGAACCCTTACGATTTCCCTCAATATCTTGCCCTGGCGGATTTGTACCTGGAGCTGGGCGATTATGGGAAATACCTCGAAAACCGTTACAAATATTATGGATTTCTGGAGAGTATTAAGGCGGCCGGGGATGGGCACTCAACAGAAAAAGCGTATATCGTGACCGACAAGAGCCATGAGTCGAATATCCTTTGGAGCCTGGGCTACAGCGTTAAAAAACAAACTGTTGTGAAAGTCGGAAAACAGCACTTCGACATCCTGAGTGTTATGGATGAGAACGGTGAGGAAACTCTGGTATATTTCAATATCGATAAGCCTTACGAGGCTATGCTGAAGAAAGGCAAGAATTAAGAGTGCAAAAAACTTTCAACTTTATCATTTTTTCTTACCTTTGCAGCCGAATTTAATGGAAATTAAACCGAAACGCTTGTGAGTTTTGCTAAATGCGGCAAGCTTTTCCATTCGATCCCTTTCTCTTCTACCGCCTATGACAGAGAATAGATGACATTTTGGTTCCGTAGCTCAGTTGGACAGAGCAACAGCCTTCTAAGCTGTGGGTCCCGCGTTCGAATCGCGGCGGAATCACGAAAAACCTCAAATCCTGCAAACATCTGCAGGATTTTTTTTTGCCACGATTAGAGCTCTTAAGTTTTCCGTCTCTTCTACCACAGAGTTACACGTTGTTTCTTTTTTTACCACTGAGTTACTTTTTTTACCACAGAGCCTCTTGCCTTTTCATCCCCTGATGAACAAAATACCGCCAAGAACAGTTTACATTACAATTCAATAATCCCTTCGGCCATGTCTAACCGTTTCATTCATATCCTTATACTTTTTTTGCTTATCTCAGCGGCTTGCATAGACAGTTCCCAAAAAAACGCTCAGTACCAAACCACGGCTAAAGACAGCCTGTCGTGTTGCATCTCCCCGTCGGACGCGTCAAAATACGCCCTGATGATGCAACAGAGCGCTTCCAATGCGGCTGAAGTTCCCCAAGGAATGGTTTTAATTCCCGGAGGGGTTTTCAGCATGGGAGGACGGGATAAGAAATTCGCACGTCCCGACGAATTCCCGGTTCATAAAGTAAGTGTGAAAAGCTTTTATATGGATGAGCATGAGGTAACCAACAAGCAATTTGCAGAGTTCGTTAATGCAACAGGTTATGTAACCCTGGCAGAAATTGATCCTGATTGGGAAGAAATAAAAAAATCGCTGCCTCCGGGTACTCCAAAACCTCCGGCAGGAGTTCTTGTTGCCGGTTCGATGGAATTCAATCCGCCCGATCATCCGATTCCTCTCGACAACCATATGGCCTGGTGGAAATGGACTGTAGGAGCATCCTGGAAAACACCGGAGGGACCGGGCAGCAGCATTGAAGGAAAAGAAGAGTATCCGGTGGTACACATTAGCTGGGTTGATGCAAAAGCTTATGCCGACTGGGCAGGAAAAAGATTGCCAACCGAAGCTGAGTGGGAATACGCCGCCCGGGCAGGCAACGACGACTTTGTTTACCCCTGGGGAAATGAAGGTGTTGACAAGGGTGCACCCAAAGCAAATACCTGGCAGGGAAACTTCCCAAACTACAATTCCAACAAGGACGGATTTTATTCCTCGGCACCTGTAAAAAGCTACCCACCTAACAACCTGGGCTTGTACGATATGGCGGGGAATGTATGGGAATGGTGCAGCGATTGGTTTCACTACGATTATTACTCCACATTCAGTCCGGACGAAATTGCCTATGACCCTCAGGGGCCGGATCGAAGTTACGACCCAATGGAACCCATGGCACAGAAGAAAGTAATGCGGGGAGGCTCCTATCTGTGCAACGATTCATATTGTGCAGGTTACCGAGCTGCCGCAAGGATGAAATCAACTCCCGACTCAGCCACTCCGCATTGCGGATTCCGTTGTGTCAGGGATTTTGTTGAATAAAATTGCTGTACCAATATCCCGATTCCTTGATAATTCTTTTTTGGGTGGGATAGTCAATGTAAACCAATCCAAACCTCGGCTTATACCCCTCAGCCCATTCGAAATTATCGGTAAAACTCCACACGAAATACCCGTTTACCTTAACCCCATCTTTTTTGGCGCGAAAAACCTGCTGAATATGCTGGTCTAAATAATGTATTCGTTTTCCATCCTCAATTTTGTTGTTACTCAGGACATCCGGGAAAGCCGCACCGTTCTCCGTTACAATAATCTCTTTGAAACTCTTGTATTTACTAAACTTCACCAACATCTCATAAATTCCCTCGGGATAAACCTCCCAATTCATATCGGTAGTTTCGACCCCTCTTGATTCGGCAGAAACAATACGTGCCCACAGCAAAGGAATAAAGGGGGATCGGGAAACCAGTTCGCGGGTATAGTTCTGCACCCCAATAAAATCCATATCAAAGGCCAGTTTTTGCTCATCTCCATCTTTGATATAAGGTTCGAGCCGCCGAAGCAATTTAAGATCTTTCACCGGATAGCCCAGGCCTGCAAGGGGTTCAACAAAAAGTCGGTTCAGAAGGGCATCTATTCGTTGAGCAGCGGCGATATCTTTAGAAGATTGGCTATAAGGCATAATATGCGAGGAGGAGAAAGTTGTACCGACCTTACAGTCCTCAACCATTGATCGAACTACCCGGCCTCCTTCTGCCTGACACATGGCAGCATGATGGGCAGCAGAAAGAAAACTCTTTAGTCCTTTCCGGCCCGGAGCATGCCGGCCCAGAAAGTATCCGACACCAGTAAAAACCATAGGCTCATTTAATACCATCCATCGTTTTACCCTATCTCCAAAATAAATTGTACAGACCTCTACATAGTCGGCAAACCATTTGATAATTTCCCGATTGTTCCATCCCCCTTTCTTTTCGAGCTCGTATGGCAGATCCCAGTGATACAAGGTCACCCAGGGTTCAATGCCAAGTTCCAGGCAGAAATCTATTACGCGGTTGTAAAAATCAATACCATCGGGATTAATGGCCCCGGTTCCGTTAGGAATAATGCGGCTCCAGGAAATGGAAAACCTGTAGTTGGGAATTTTAAGCCGCGCCATTATAGATATGTCATGAGTATAATGATGGAAATAATCGCAGGCTGTATCTCCGTTTTGGTCCAGATGGATTTTCCCTTTAGTGTTGGCGAAAACATCCCAGATTGACTTACCTTTTCCTTCCACATCGCACCCACCTTCAATCTGGTAGGCAGCCGAGGATACCCCCCATTTGAAATCCTGTTCAAGATTGCTCATTAAAAATTGATTTTTGCCTAGAGCTGTTTTGAAATTTTTTTGATGACCTTGTTTCTGAATTTTCTGAGTGAACGGGGAATGCTACCCTGCTTTGGTTCTCCGGGATTTATTTCGGCCAGGTGATCGTCAAGTAGTTTATTAAGGATCTCTTCCGTTTGGTCGGGAAAATCGGCCTTAATAATCTGTCCTTCTGAAATCCAGTTTTTAATCCTGTCAAGGTTCTCCTCCTTCAGACTCTTCATAACAGGAACTCCCATTTGCTTCAGGGCAGCAGCATTGCATTGTTGCTCGTATTGACCTTTCATGGGAATAACCATTAACTTTTTGCCCATAAAGAGTGCTTCGGCAGGTGTTTCAAAGCCTGCACCACAGAGAATCCCTTCGGAGGTTGCCATGCTTTCAATAAATGCTTCATTGTCAATAGGAAAAACAAGGATATTATCTTCGCTGTAGCTCTTTTTGCTGTGTTTTGTAAAAACCTGCCAACGGGTGTCTTTACATTGCTTCAGAACTTTAATTATCCTTTTATCGTGGTAAGCAGGAAGGTATACTACGTAATGGCCCTTATTCTCAATAACCTGATCTCGTATCTGCTTTCGGATAACCGGAGGGAAAATATTCCGGTCATAAGCTTTGAAATGAAAGCCATAATGAACGGTTGCCGGAGCATAGTTCATCAGGATGGCTCGCCCCAGCATATCTGTTTTTTTGGGCTGAGGGGCATTCTCATTCAAAACGGCCGACTGGTGGCTTAAGGCAATGCATTTCAGATTCTTAAAATTGCAAGCCCAAGCCGAAACCGGTTCAAAGTCATTTATTATAAGATCGTAATTCTCAACCGGAAGCGAGTTAATCTCTGAAAACAAGCCCTTGAGGTTGCTTTTCCGATAGGTTTCAAGAAAATCGACTCCTCCTTTCTCCCCAAAAATAAAACTCAAACCTTTAAATTTATAACTAATATGAAAGGGTAACTCAACATCTGCCTGGGTGCCACTTACCAAAATGTCAACTGTGTGGTTCTTTTGCAACAATGGAATAATATCCCTTGCCCGACTCAGGTGCCCGTTGCCGGTTCCCTGCACTGCATATAGGATCTTCATCTTTTCATGCTATTAAATTCCAGCAGCATATTATCAAAAAGTTGGGAATTGTTAAGATCGACTTCATCCTCATCTTTCTGAAACTTCATTTTCAGTTTGTCGCTCTCTTTGAATTTAAAAATTTTCCATTTCCCCTTTGAGTATTCAAGAGCCGATAAACTTTCCACCCAATCGCCCGAATTCAGATAGGTAATCTTTCCCTGCTCATTCGATATGGTTCTGATTTCGGGATGGTGAATATGTCCGCAAACAACATAATCGAAATTATTGCTGATTCCAATATCAGCTGCCGTTTGCTCGAAATCGTTGATGAAGGAGACCGCAAGCTTAACGCTATCCTTTATCTTTTTTGACAGCGACAATTTGCCTTTTCTGAAGATCTTTTCAGATACAAAATTAAAAAGGCGGTTGATTAGGATCAAGGTATCATAACCTATGGCACCCATTCGGGCCAGCCATTTTGAGTGCTGCATGGTTACATCAAACACATCCCCATGAAAAACCCATGCCTTTTTACCCTCTGGCAGGTCGAGCACCAGTTTGTTTACGATATGGAGAGAACCCATCTTCAAGCCTTCAAACTTACGGAGCATCTCATCGTGGTTACCGGTTACATAATAGGTGGTAACTCCTTTTCCCATCCAACTGAACAGATGTTTCACCACTTTCATGTGGCTTTTAGGCCAGTATTTCTTGCTGAATTGCCAGATATCAATAATATCCCCGTTAAGAATAACCATTTTTGGTTTGACTCCCTTTAAATATTGGAGCAGCTCTTTTGCATGGCATCCGTATGTGCCGAGGTGGATATCCGAAAGAACCAGTATATCCAGCTTTCGTCTGTTTTTTCTCATTCTGACGAATTAATGTTTTAGGGTTGGGTAGAAATCCACGAAAAGAGATACAAGCAAAAATGAAACATAAACTTCTGTCCGGCAGAGGAATTTTGCGAATCCATTTTTTAGGAGAGAAAACTTTCTGGAGTGCTTACCCTTTCTGAAAAAGTATGCTTTCTTAAATTGATGAGGATGATTCGATGTCATAATAATAAGTTTTCCAAAACTACCCCCATCTTATAAACTGAACATGAACCAGGTGTTACTAAATTGTTAATCCTCAAAGTAATGGGTTCGCGGCTAAATTTGTTGGTAAATCAATTGAGATATCCTTTCAGGTATTTTCAAAATGCGTAAATTTGAATACCAAAATCCCGGACTTGCATGAATCTCACCTTTGACAATGTATTGCTAATAGGTTCATTGCTTTTGTTTGTCAGTTTGTTGGCAAGCCGAAGTGCAAAGTTTGGCATCCCGGCCCTTCTGTTGTTTCTCCTTGTGGGAATGCTGGCAGGTTCTGAAGGTCTGGGAGGGATTAATTTTTACGACCCTGCAATTGCAAAGTTCATCGGCTCGGTTGCTTTGAGTTTCATCCTTTTTTCCGGAGGACTCGAAACCCGTTGGACGGATATCAAACCTGTTCTATGGCAAGGTATAGCCTTGTCAACTCTAGGCGTGTTAATCACAGCTCTGACAATCGGTCTGCTGGTTACTACTTTCACTGATTTTTCTCTTCTCGAGGGATTATTACTGGGCGCCATTGTGTCGTCAACCGATGCGGCGGCTGTTTTCTCCATATTGCGCTCCAAGAGCATCGGGTTAAAAGGGAGAATAAGGCCCATCCTGGAGTTGGAAAGCGGAAGCAACGACCCCATGGCTTATTTCCTAACCATCGTGTTCACCTATTTGCTTGTGAACAAAGATGCCAGCTATGCTTCCCTTATACCCATGTTTTTTACCCAAATGGCCTTGGGTGGAATCATCGGCTATGTAATGGGTGTTGTAATGCACCGTGCAATCAACTGGATAAAACTTGAATTCGAAGGCTTGTATTCGGTTCTCCTGCTCACATTTGTTTTCTTTATTTTTTCGTTCACCGAATTTATTGGAGGAAATGCTTTTCTGGCTGTTTACATCTCAGCTTGTGTTCTGGGCAACCGCGATTTCATTCACAAAAAGAGCTTGATCAAACATTTTGACGGAAACGCATGGATGATGCAGATAATACTATTTGTAACCCTTGGGCTTTTGGTTTTCCCCAGTCAGATCATTCCTCAAATAGGTTTGGGAATTTTGATTTCCCTGCTGCTGATTTTTGTTGCCAGGCCGATAAGCGTATTCATATCTCTGGCGTTTTTCAAATTGGGAGCCCGCAAGAAATTCTTTATCTCATGGGTGGGACTGAGGGGTGCCGTGCCGATTGTGCTTGCCACCTTCCCCCTTACCGCGGGAATCGATAAGGCAAACACCATTTTCAACCTTGTGTTTTTCATTTCCCTTACCTCTGTGTTGATCCAGGGAACAAGCCTGCCCATGGTAGCCCGTTGGCTTAAACTGATTGTACCTGTAAGCTTGAAAAAACAATCTGTGCTGGATCTGGAACTTGCCTGGAAAACCAAATCCATTTTCCGAACGGTCCATATCGATTCGGATTTTAGCTGTGTCGGCAAATCCATTGTTGATTTGGGCTTGCCAAACTCCATTATCATTGCATTGATCGAAAGAAATAACAAGTTTTTCATTTCCGACGGATCAACCAAACTGATGAAAGGCGACAGCCTTTATATTATGGCCGATGATGTGAATGCAATTGAAAAACTGTACACTTGTATTGGGAAGCATGTTGAAGTATGAGTTATACCAATTTAAAAAAAAACGATGACTGGAAAATCTTGTATAATTATCACCGGGGCGTTTTTAGCTACCTCGCTTTTTACCGGGTGCATCGAGGATACCCCTTCACCAATAACTGTTCCAAGCCATACGGAATTTGATGCGAGCAACTTCCTTTTAAAGGAGAACAACAGCATCAAAAAGGTTCGCGGACAGGTTTTGTATTTACCAATCTATTCCAACGTACCTTATTTTGAACACGACAAAAGCTATGATCTGAGCGCCTTTATAGCAATTCATAATACCGATCTGTTTAATACCATGAAAATCACAAAGGTTCTCTTCTTTGATAATGATGGTAAACTTGTGGCCGATTACCTCGAAAAGGAGACCATTCTTTTACCCTTGGCGGCAACAAATTATTTTGTCCCGGAAAAAGATAACAGCGGTACCGGAGCTAATTTTATTGTAGAATGGGTTTCCGACTCATTGATAAATGAACCTTTAATAGAATCTGTAATGGTTGGTTTGAAGTTTAATCAGGGCGTATCCTTTTTAAGTAGCGGAAGAATCATGAGGGAGATTACCAACTGATCGACACTGCACCGATTCATCAAAATCATTGTTGGTTTTGTAAGGACTCACAAAGGAGTTGAATGGGTAAGAATTTATTTTATAATATGAAAAAATTGGCATTCTGAAATTTGACAAGCAACACAAATCAATTTGGAACATTTGATTCTTTAAGTGTTTTCCAAACTTGTACCAAATATTTTACACATAAGAAAACCGGTTATAAGCTCGAAAATGATTAAACGGAAACGGATACATTTTACCCATGCTGTTTTTATGTTGTACGGGTATGCAAAATCAAGAATTCTTGAACAATTGCGATCCGTTTCATTTATAATTATTTACTTGATTTTTTTTCAGGTTGTTATTCTAAGAGTTCCATTGGCTAATGCTTTTGGCACCGCTGGGGGTATCTCTCTGGTGATTTTCGGACTTGCATTCTTTTTGGAAGGACTGATACTAGGTTTAATGCCTTTGGGAGAGAGGGTTGGCGTCAAACTGCCCAACAAGGTTGGCATTATACTTATTGCCTTATTCGGGCTCCTGCTGGGTTTTGGCGCAACTTATGCTGAACCTGCCATAAGTGCATTGCGAACCGCCGGCTCCACAGTAACGGCATGGGATTCCCCTCTTTTGTTCATGTTATTGGAGCGTAATGCCGATATGCTTGTTTTTTCAGTTGGGATTGGTGTGGGTGTGGCTGTTGCGTTGGGAATGTTCAGGTTTTACTACAACTGGTCGATCAAACCCATTATTCTTATCCTGATTCCAATGCTCTTGGTTATAACCGTTGCAGTAAGTCTCAACGAGAATACATCAAAACTGATAGGTCTGGCTTGGGATTGCGGCGCAGTTACAACGGGTGCAGTAACCGTTCCATTGGTTCTGGCTTTGGGAATTGGTGTATCCAGAGCGTCCAATAAAGGAAAGGGTTCAAGCGGAGGATTTGGAATAATTCTCCTTGCATCTGCCTTTCCGGTTCTCAGCGTGCTAATATTGGGTATCGTTCTAAATTTCAGCACCCCTTTGCCTACCTCGGAAAGCGAATTCTTCTCTCATGCTTCCCGGGAAAAAAGCCTGTTGCTATTTGATAATGAAGAGCATCTTTTAAAACATGCCTTTACTCATGGCAGCGAAGATGGTCGCAGGGCATACTTTTCAGACAGTGCAGCATATGCAAAGGCAATAAATTCACTACAGGACAGTTCCTCTGCAAGGCTTGCTCTCCTGGGGAATATGCCGATTTCAAAATGGATAATTCAAAGAGCCTCCGAACATGAGCGCGATGTCCTGGCTACAGTTAATCTGTCCAAAATTGAAAATTCCGATTCCTTGTCTTTTGGAAAAACCCTTCTGCAAGAATCCTCCAATGGCCTTCGGGCAGTTATCCCTTTAACCCTTTTGCTTCTGCTGGTCCTCATCGTTTTTCTGAAAGAGAAACTCAGGTATAAAGATGAGATTGCCCTAGGCATTTTCTTTACCCTGATTGGAATGACACTGCTGACTTCAGGTATTCGGCTTGGGTTAGCCTCACTGGGAAGCGAAGTTGGTGCCCAGCTCCCACGTGCATTTGCAAGTGAGGAGAAATTTGCCAACCGAATGGTTATCAATAATTTTGACACTTTGATTCTTTATAAAGGGATATCAGCTGACGGGACACAAAGAGCCTTTTTCAACATGATAGAGAATGATGAGATAACCCGCATTGAATTCAAGGAGGATCAGTATGATCCGAAAATGCTGAGCTACGAACATATAATTAACTCAAAACCCTTATTTGGCAGCAGGCTTACTGCGCTGGGCATTGCACTTGTTCTGTTTTTCGCCTTTGGTATGGGCTACGGGGCCACTCTTGCGGAACCCGCATTAAATGCCCTTGGAATGACGGTTGAAGGCTTGACGGTTGGGACCATAAAACGGACTCAGATTGTGCAGGTAGTCTCGGTAGGGGTTGGCATCGGAATCGCCCTGGGCCTGTCGAGGATCTTATTCGATTTTCCACTTTTATGGCTTATCGTCCCATCCTACCTTCTCCTTATTCCACTAACAATTTGGAGCGAGGAAGAATTCACAGCCATTGCATGGGATAGTGGCGGAGTAACCACCGGACCGGTTACTGTTCCTTTGGTTTTGGCAATGGGACTTAGTATCGGGGGTGAATTAAACATCGTTGACGGTTTTGGAGTTCTCGCCTTGGCTTCGGCGCTTCCCATCATCACCGTGCTTTTGTTTGGCTTATACACCCGCTCAAATCAGAGACGTTCTATTCAGAAAAGAATAAAGGCAGATGCAAATGGCTAACGAAAAACGAAACATAAACAAGGTTTTTTCCCCATCAAGAACCGTTTGGAGAACGCAGATGGAAAAAGGCATTTTCACTCCTCACAGAGTTAGCCGGATAACCTGCATCATAAACCAGCTTCTAAACGATAATATTATTCGTTTCCTCGAACAGCTAGGTGTAATAGTGTATTCGGAAAGCGGCAGAAGTGTTCGGGAAATCGTGAAACCCCGGCCCTTTGGTCTGCCATGAGAAATAATTCGCCTCCAAGATTCACCCGTAAACGTTCTGCGTTTTACTGTTCCCAGAGAAACATCAAAAAAAGTAATTGAAGCGATAATTGATGTGGCAGAACTTCATATTCCGGGCCGCGGAACAGTATTCTCACAGGATCTAATGGAGTTCACAAAAGTACCCCCTGTTATTAATCCTGAGGCATTATCATCAATAAAGACAACGGATCATAAAGAAAAAATTCTTCATAATCTTGCCTATGTAATTTGCGTACTTTCGATTCCTGGAAGCAGCGAAAACCTTGCGAAAATAGCACTTGACCTTGGTATTTGTGTGCCCTTCGTCACAATTGGAACAGGAAATCACACACGCGACCAACTCGGGCTCATACGAATTACCATATCCCCCGAGAAAGAAATTGTGCACCTTGTAATGCCGGAGCACGACTCCGACAGTATAGTCAGGCTGCTCATCGAGCAGGGACGACTCGACCGGCCAGGCAGAGGGTTTATATATAACACCCCTGTTACCATGGGGCTCTTGGATACCCGACTGAAAATCGGAAAACAGAAGTATGCTGCCAGTCTGGAACAAATAATCGCAGCGATCGACCAACTCAAATCAGGAACCAGTTGGAGAAAAAGACTGGATACCGAAAGCAAGAACCGTTTCACGGGGAAATCAATCCTGCCACAGGATAATTGCGAAGTATCCATTATTTCCGACGAAGACAGGATCGACATCCTGAGAGAGGCATGCCTGAAAGTTGGAGCTACCGGTGCAACAACCTCAAGATTGTCGCCCCATGTCTCAGGAAATGGCAAGGAAGTCGCATCTGCCATGATTCGCAGCGCCATAAGCGTGCCTGCTGAACTTACCAACAGCGTAGTGGACGAACTGCTTAAAATCAGCACGATAAAGGATCATGAAACCGATAGGATACATGTATTGGATTCGCCTTCAGCCTACGTGCACCCAATTTAATTGTTGCAAACTGATATGAATCAAATCAGCATTTAACATATAAATAACTTGTTCCTTACCATTCTTTTTTATATTTGCAAATACCAAAGAATTTAAATAAGACCCAACGGCTATTTTAAAGATGCTGAAAATACTTAAACCTAATGTTATGATGAAGCTCAAAACAATAGTACCGGCAATTGCTATTCTACTCGGCTCTACAAACATAATTGCGCAGACGACGGGCACCTTCAAAGACACAAGAGATGGCCGAACCTATAAAACCGTCGTGATAGGAACCCAAACCTGGACTGCCGAAAACCTTAATGCTTCAACCTTTAACAATGGCGACCCGATACCTGAAGCCAAAACCGAGGAAGAGTGGAAAAAAGCAGGAATTGAAGGGACCCCGGCCTGGTGTCATTTCGATAACGATGCCTCCAACGGACCAAGCTTTGGCAAGCTCTACAATTGGTACGCAGTGAACGACCCTAGAGGAATCGTACCCAAAGGCTGGCATGTTCCAACTGATACTGAGTGGACCATTTTCACAAATTTTTTATCAGGGGAGAGCACTTCAAAGAAAAAAAAGGCTCAAAAAACAACTATCAACGAGAAATCGGACAATGGCATTAAAAAATCCGGCTTCCTGGGTCTGCCAGGAGGCTATCGCGATGAGGAAGGCCTCTTCCACGATTATGGCTACGACGGGGGTTGGTGGAGCTCCACGGAAAGCGATCGCAACGATGCCTGGGGCCGAGGCCTGTATTACCTTTATGGCAATGTTTTCCGGTACGACTTTTCAGCCCAATACTGCTATTACAGCAAATCCAATGGACTTTCAATACGTTGTCTTAAGGACTAGTTCTTTGATTAAAATCAAATGAATTAAAACCCGATTTTATTTGTTTTTGCTGCTGAAAAATTTGTAATTTTACTATTACCAATTCTTTTTTACAAAATATTTCAATCATGAATCATTTGTGGGGTTTAACAATTCTTTGTTTTTTCCTTATTCTAGCCTCCTGCCAACAGGATGATCTTGACAAACCGGTCCCACCGGATAACAAGCCAATTGAGGATAAAGTCTACGATCTGAATGGTAGCGCTCAAAAGGGCCCCTTTATCAACGGAAGCGATATAAATATCTTTGAACTGGACAGCCTCTTGATTCCAACAGGCAGAACCTTCCAGGTAAGCACCGACGACAAAGGGTATTTTGAACTGAAGGGCATCAAACTCATTTCCCCCTTTGTGAAGCTAACTGCCGATGGATTTTACTTCAATGAAGTGTCGGGAACCCTATCCAATGAAAGGATGAGTTTGAAAGCAATTGTGGATCTTACTTACCAGGAAAACATTAACGTCAATGTGCTTACGAACCTGGAATTTGTCAGAGTGCAATACCTTATTGGTGCTGAGGGCTTATCCCTGCAGGAAGCGAAAACCCAATCGCAAAAAGAAATCCTTGGAGTTTTCAATTTGGATAGCCTTAGCATCAGAAACCCGGAATCGCTGAACATTGTTGAACCCGGTGAGGGTGATGCGGCGCTTCTCGCTGTATCGGCAATTTTGCAGGCAAACCGCACTACAGCCGAGTTAAGCAAATTGCAGGCTGAAATAATTCAGGATATGAAAGTGGACGGAGTTCTAAACGATACAGTAATTCAAAGTTCGCTTATCAGCCAGACAACCACATTAAATCTTGAAAAGGTCAGGCAAAACCTGAGCTTGAAATATAATGAATTAGGGATTTCTCTTGCACACATAAATGATTTTGATAAATATATTAATCTTTTCATTTCAAATTCCAAATATAAAGCCTCCTCTCCTTTTGAATATCCCGAAAGCACAGAGAACGGAGTGAACTTTCTGCCACTTGAACGGGTTGAAATCAATCCGGGGCAGGATTATGGGTTTGCCGTAAAAATGCCTACTCTCGGAGAGGTGAAAATAAAAATCAAACGAACGGAAGGTAACGGCTATTGGTATTATCAGCCCATGAGAGCTTATGGATGGAAGGTTAGTGAGTTTAACCATTCGAATATTGAACAAACCTTCACTTCAACCCTCAACGGAGTAACAATTGATCTCCCGATATCCTTTTCTGAATCCGGAGTTGCTATAGTTGAGTATTATTACAACGGCTCTGAAACTCCTTTTGTAACAAAACAAATTAGTTGGGGAGGCACTATAGGAGTTGATTTTCAAGTTTTTGACATACAAGAGGGGTATTGGAATTTGCTTTCCTTACCTACTGGCACAGAAATTAATAATGATAGTATTTATTACTTAAGTTTGGGTTCTTCGAGAAACTTTAACCTTAGTTTTAAATTGCATTTCCCTGATAGTGTTACCGTTGAAGTACTCGGTGGGTATCGCGACTACTCGTATATAATATCCCAAGGCCAGATTGAAGTAATTTTAAAAGGAGAATCAGGCATCTCGGAAATATTTCTGCAATTCTACGGAGAAGGAACCATAGATTTGGAGAGTAATTTGCAACTTACTGAGAACTCATGGCTTCAAAAGACTTTTTATTTGAGAGAATAGGCTCTACAGGTCTGTTTTGCTATTATACAACATTCCCTATAGGGTGCAATCCCATGAACTTTTTGCTGATTTTTGTAAAAAAAAATAACCATGGGAAAAACTTTTGTCGAGAAGATACTTGATGCGCCCGAAGGGGCAATCGTATTTCGCAAACCAGACATCCTGCTTACTCACGATAACACCGCCAGCATCAACAAAACCTTTCAGCAGATGAAAGGGCAAAATGTGCTGCATCCTGAACAGCTTCTGATTGTTCTGGATCACAATGCTCCCCCCACCAATGCCAAGCTGGCTAACGATTACCAGGCAATACGCGACTTCGTTGCAAAACAGGGAATCAAAAACTTTTACGATGCAGGTCGTGGTATTTGCCACCAGATCATGTCGTATCACGCCAAACCCGCAATGATTATTGTAGGCAGCGACAGCCATACCTGCACCGCCGGAGCTTTTAACGCCCTCGCGGCGGGAATTGACCGTACAGAATCGGCCGGGATCTGGCGGCGGGGCGAAACCTGGTTCAGGGTTCCCGAGTCGATGAAAATAAACCTTACAGGAAAACTCAAAGCCGGGGTTTACGCAAAAGATCTCTCCTTATGGATCATTGGAATGCTGGGTGCCGATGGTGCCAACTATATGTCTATTGAGTTTCATGGCGAGGGAGTTGCCTCCCTCGAGATATCCGACCGGATGACGCTTGCCAACCTTGCATCTGAAATGGGAGCAAAAAATGCGGTCTTCCCCCCCGATGAAGTGCTGGCTGCTTTTTATGGGCGAAAGAAAGTCGATGGAATATGGGCAGATGCGGATGCGATTTACACCAAAGAATTCAACATCGATCTTGACTCGGTTTACCCACTTGTTGCAGCTCCCCACAATGTGGAGAACGTTCACTCTGTAAAGGAGGTAGAGGGCACACCGGTTCAGCAGGGACTTATTGGAACCTGCACCAATGGCAGGATTGAGGATCTGCGGATTGCAGCTGAGATCCTTGCCGATAAACCCGTTAAGGCCGGCTTTCAGCTAAATGTGATCCCGGCTTCCAAGGAAGTTTATCTGCAGGCTCTGAAGGAGGGTATTATTGAAACGCTGATGAATGCCGGAGCCAATGTACTGAGCTCGTCATGCGGGCCCTGTTTGGGCACGGGACAGGGCATTCCTGCCGACGGACAAACCGTAATTTCAACGGCAAACCGCAACTTCCTGGGTCGCATGGGAAACGAAAAGTCTTCGATTTACCTGGCATCGCCCGCAACTGTGGCCTGGTCGGCCGTGATGGGAAAAATTACCGATCCCCGATTGGAAGGCTGCTCGGAGGTTTTCCCCTATACCCGCGAAGAGGCCCAGACTTTGAGTATCTCAGCTGACGACAATCGAAAAACCAACAAAGTATGGAACTACAAGGATGCCGATAACATGAACACCGATCAGATGTTCGCCGGAAACCTCACCTATAATGTTTTAAGTTCCGACGGCTCGGCCATCATGCCTCATCTTTTCATGGGATTTGATCCGAATTTCACGAAAAATGTGGAAGCAGGCGACATCATCATCGCTGGCGAGAATTTCGGCTGCGGCAGTTCGCGCGAGCATCCTTCTGTTGGACTTGCTTATGCCGGCGTCAAGGCGATAATCGTTAAATCGGTGAACCGTATCTTTTATCGTTCGTCAATCAATCAGGGATTGGCTCTGATCGTTTTTCCGGAGGCAGTTGACGCATACAATTCGGGCGACAACGTGGAAATTGATTTCATGGGAGGCAAAATCACCATTGCCGACAAGTCCTATACTTTTGAACCCCTGCCGGATAAGCTAATGGAGATTATCTCGAAAAAGGGGCTTGTGAACTGGATTGCGGGATAAGCCAGATGTTGGGATGCAACAATTGATGTCAGGGAAGAGAAAATTGATGGGTGGGAAATTGTTTCCAACCGCGAAAAACAATATTTTAGCCAAAAAGAACAAACAATCCCTTCTACAATGAGCTCATTTAATCCAATTCCGAAAAGCATACTTGCGGCTCTTCCCTTTTGCGCCCTGAACATGGCTAGCACGGCACAAAGCACAGCCCCCAACATTGTCTTTATTCTCACCGACGATATGGGATGGAAAGACCTTGGATGCTACGGGAACCCTTTCAACGAAACACCAAACATCGATAAGCTCGCAAAAGAAGGGATCCGGTTCACCCAAGCCTATGCTGCCTGTCCGGTTTGCTCCCCTACACGAGCATCGATTCTCACCGGGAAATACCCCGCAAGGCTACAGCTCACCAATTTCCTGGGAGGCATGCGTACCGATGATAACTCGCCTGTGCTGCCTGCCGGGTATAAACCTTATTTGGAAGCACAAGAAACAACGATTCCCGAGCTGCTCAAACAGAAGGGCTATTCAACCGGAATGGTCGGGAAATGGCATGTGGGCGACCATGATTCGATAGCCCCATGGAACCAGGGATTTGATTATTGTCGCTTAATCGGCAAAAACGGACTGGATTATTACAACTATTCGATTTTCATGGATTCGTACCAAAATGAATTCACCGATCAGGGAAGCGAATACATGACCGACAAGTTGACCCAATATGGCGTGGACTTTATCAATCAGAACGCTGAAAAGCCATTTTTCCTCTACCTTGCCTATTCCGCTCCCCATGTTTTGATCGTTCCCAGAGGCGATAAACTCCGCAAGTATCTCATCAAATATGGTACTTCCAAGGAGAAATACAACCCTTATTACGCTGCGGTGATGGAAAGCATCGACGACGGGGTGGGTATGATTGTCCAAACTCTCCGCGAGCAGGGATTGCTCGAAAACACCCTGATTGTTTTCACATCCGACAACGGGGGTTTGGGACTCGATGAGCTGGGCCCCACTCCCACTTCAATCGCTCCCCTCCGAAAATGGAAAGGACATATTTACGAGGGAGGAACGCGCGTTCCCGCAATATTCAGCTGGCCGGCAAAATTAACGAAGGACAGGGTATCGGAGCAGTATTTCAGCAGTATCGACTACCTTCCAACATTCTGTGAGTTAACGAGCATCTCGGAATTACCATCAACGGTCGACGGTCAAAGCATTTTACCCTTGCTCGTCAATCCTGAAAAGCAGGAAACACAAACCCGGCCTCTTTTTTGGCACTATCCTCATTTCTCTAACCAGCTGGGCCGACCGGCAGGTTCGGTTCGCGTGGGCGACTACAAACTTGTTGAGAACTATGAAACCGGGGCTTTAGAGTTATTTAACCTTAAGGACGACATTTCTGAGTCGAAGGATCTTTCGAAAAAGATGAGACAAAAAACCAGCGACATGCATCTTCTCCTGAGCAATTGGAGAAAAGAGGTACATGCACAGATGCCTTCACCAAATCCTCTTTTCCAAGCTAAATAAAAGTAAAAGAGAACCTAACTATTTCCTCCTCTCAAACTGTGTGTTTTGTATAAAAAAGATTGGCCTTTTGCGGTAATGAAGTTTACTGCAAAAGGCCATTATAGTTTTTCGCCGGGGAATAGCTGAAATCCGGATTATATCAGCAGTATCCCGCTTTTTCGGCAATGCGCCACCATTTCTCCCGGCCATACCGAACTTTGGATTTCGCCGATATGGGCTTTACGAAGGAAAAACATGCACATGCGCGATTGACCGATACCTCCGCCAATTGACTCGGGAAGCTCTCCGTTAAGAAGTCTGCGATGAAACTGGAGTGCACTCCTGTGCTCCTGTCCGCGAAGTTGCAACTGAAGTTCCATTGCCGCCTTGTCGACCCTGATTCCCATGGAGGAAACCTCAAAAGCTAGTTTAAGAATCGGGTTCCATAAAATAATATCGCCGTTCAGACCTTTATATCCATTTACTGTTGGGGTTGTCCAGTCATCATAATCCGGGGCACGACCGTCATGAGGTTTGCCGTCGGCCATTTCTCCCCCGATACCAATCACAAAAACCGCCCCATATTGTTCGGCCACCTTATCCTCGCGCTGCTTGGGCGTCAATTCGGGATACATTGCCAAAAGCTCCTCGGCATGAAAGAAGGTAATGTTCTCAGGGAGCAGAGGCTCAATTTGAGGATAACGCTCATAGATTACAAACTCGGTTCGTACCATGGAACTGTAAACGCGCCTGACGATTTCCTTCAGATAATCGAGGTTCCTGTCTTCCTTTGAAATAACCTTTTCCCAATCCCATTGATCCACATATACTGAGTGCAGGTTATCGAGTTCCTCATCCGGACGCAAAGCGTTCATATCGGTATAAATACCGTGATTCATGCGGATTTCATAATCACAGAGCATCATTCGCTTCCATTTGGCAAGCGATTGGACTACTTCGGCCGTGGCATTGCCAAGATCTAGAATCGGAAACGATACCGGTCGCTCGATGCCGTTGAGGTCATCGTTGATGCCGGTACCCTTCATAACGAATAAAGGTGCTGTAACCCTTCGCAGCTTGAGATCAGAGGAAAGCGAGGATTCGAAAAAATCCTTAACCTCTTTGATAGCCATTTCGGTTTGCTTCAAATCGAGCAATGACTTATATCCTTCGGGAATAATCAGTTTCATAGTTTACTTAATTTTAATATTATACCTATTTCTCCTTGCAACTCTCTGCTAATCATTTTTTTAGTATACTCAATATCAATTATATAAAAATCATTGTGTAAAACACATTAAGAATTTATTAGTAAAACTTTGCGTCCCGATAAATCGGGATTGCGTGAAAAAAATTGTCCTAATGGAGCTTGCGGCAAAAAAATAATACCAACGCAGCCGGAAAAGCTAAAAAAGACCATCATTCCTATAAATCTCCATTTGCACCTCAGAGAATTTCTCTCCTGCTACGCGTATGTTTTTAGTTAAATTAATTACGGTTCCATTTAAAAAATCGACCTCGATTTCATTACCGGCATCGAGTTTGAGGTCTTTGATATTTTCACACACCACGATTGGGAAAGCGGCGTTGATGGCATTTCTTTCATAGATGGCACCGAACGATTCTGCAACAAGACACTGGATTCCAAGAGCCCCAAAGCAGTCTACCGCCTGCTGCCGTGAACTGCCCGACCCGAAATTCTTGCCTGTCACTACAATATCCCCTTTTGTGGCTTTTTTTGAGAAGTCCTCATATCCCTTGAGGTTATCGAAGGTATACTGAGCCATTTCCTCAGGTTTGGTTATGGTGAGGTAGCGGTTATGGAAGATCATATCTGTATCGATATTGTCGATGCTTATATTCCAGGCTTTTCCCTTCACAACGACAGGCTTATCGGAAACCGGCTTATCAGATTTTGTCAGATTGCTTACTCCTTCCGATTTCACGGGCGGTGGGAATAAAGCAGGCTCGTCGGGAATCTGATCCGGGGTGGTGATGTATCCGGCTACTGCCGAAGCAGCAGCGATTGCCGGGGACGCCAGGTACACCTCCCCTTTACCCTGCTTACCCGTAAAATTCCGGTTGCCTGTACTCACAGTAATCTCTCCCTGACCGTTTTGCCCAACCTGTCCGGCAGCGCATCCCGCACATCCCGCGTTGGAAACCAAAGCGCCTGCATCCTTAAAGACATCAAGTAAGCCTTCGTCAAGACATCTGCGCCAAACAAGATCGGTTGAGGGAACAATTTTCAGCACCACACCGGGGGCAACCTTCCTACCCCTGAGTATCTCAGCGGTTGCCCGCATATCTTCAATCCTCCCGTTGGTGCAACTCCCTATAAATGCAGAATCGATTTTTATTTTTCTCACACTGTCAACATCCACAGCATCATGAGGTTTGCCCGGACGTGCGACCATGGTTTTAAAGGCAGTCGCATCGATTTCGTGATGCTGCAGATAGCGGGCATCGTCATCAGCGAATACAGGGGGGATCTTACGGCCGGTCCGTGCTTCGCAATACGTCTGGACGATTCGGTTAGGGGTGAAAAGAATGATGATCGCCCCCATCTCGGTAGCCATGGAAGAGATGGTGATTCGATCGTCAAGACCAAGTGAATCGACTGCATCCCCATATATTTCGATGCTGTAACCCAACATACTGTTTGCCCCGAACTGCGACAGGAGGTTAAGAACAATGTCTTTTGCATTTATCCCTTTGGGAAACTTGCCTTTTAAAAAGAAACGCACACTCTCAGGAACTTTGAACCATACCTTGCCTTTTGCCCAGGCTGCGGCAATGTCGATATCGCCCATCCCCTGCCCAAATGCCCCCACTGCTCCCAGGATATTGGCATGCGAATCGGTCGAAACAGCCGTGGAGCCCGGATATGCCAGGCCTTCCTCAATGAGAATATGCGTGCCGATTCCCTTGTCTATGTCATATACCTTTATACCATGCTTCCGCGCAAAAAGCCTGCAAAGCTGCTGGTTTACAGCATATTTCTGATCCGAACCGGTGGGATTGCAATCGAAGGTGAAAAATGTTTTCGAGGGATCCTCAACCCCAAGATGAAAGTCATCAATGTTTTTAACCACATTGGCTCCCCCGAAATCGCGGGCAACACGGGCATCAATAACAACATCAATAATCTCTCCCGGCATTACCAATTCCTTTCCGCAATGGCCGGCAAGAATTTTCTCAACTATTGTCATTCCCATACTCGAAAACTTGTATTTGTAAGAATTTCTCGTTAATAAGTTTCAAATATAAAGGAAAAGCATTGGTTTTTTTATGCTTTTAAAAATATTTTACTTCTTGCACGATAAAACAGAATTGTTAAGCGACGTAACAAAATTCACTGCAGATTGAAAAATCCGAACCCTAAGTGATTTTGCAGCAATATCCAAATTTTATCCGGCGCTTGATTAATTTCCTGATTATGGTTTTTAGCTGGAGAACACTGAATTCCAACTTCCATTGATCCTTACCTCTCAATAAACAATTTCCCTCTCAGAAGGCCGGATTTGGATTGAGCCGAAACAATGTATAATCCCTTTTCAAGCGCTTGACTGACCTGAATATGAACGCTTGCTGATCCGGATTTGCTCATGGGTTCGTTGAGAGAGAAAACGTTTTTGCCTGACAGGTCGCAGATATCGATCCTGACGGGCTCAAAAGCATCCATCCCACTCAGGTTAAGGGTGAAATTACCTTCGGCACTTGGATTGGGGTAAATATTCATTTTGCTTGCATACAAGGGATCAACCGAAGTTGAAATGGCTGTAAATTTTATCCAGTTTATATTAATGCTTTTACCTGTAATGGCAAGCCGTATCGTTTGGTCTCCCGCTGTAAGAACTGCGGTTTTGGACAAGGTAACCCAGTCTTGCCAACCGGTTGAACCGCTGGTTAAAGCGAAGGAGGCCAGAGAAGCGGTCCCTTTTTTCAAGCTGAAAGCACCCGTTGTATATAAACTGGCAACCCTTACTTCAATCAGGTATTGGCCGGCGGTTGGAACATTTACGGTATAATCGAGCCAATCGCCCGGGTCGCAATAGCCAACGTTTTGCCCTCCGCCAACATCGGTAGTGTTCTCAAGCTGAATACCAAACATCTCGTCATAAGCCTCGGCCTGAATGGTTGCAGGAATAGGCACATAGGTATAAATTTTCTCGACGGTAACAGTAACACCCGTTGAAAAGCCCACGCCGCCCTGCTCGTCAAAAGCCCTTGCGGCAAGCAGGTACGTCCCGGGAAGAGCCGGTGTCCAGGAAAAGTTGTAGGGCGCCTCGGTTGATCTGCCAATAAGTGCGCCGTTCGCTGTAAATTCAATCTTGGTAACGTTTCCGTTATCGGCGGCTTCAGCCGAAAGATTTATTGAGGATTTTAAGGCAATCGTAAGTTCCGTTGTCGGATCGGTTAGTGAAACCGTTGGAACCGGGTCGCCGGTAAAATGTTCCACCAAAGGCTCTCCGCGCAAATCGGCATCAACAGAAGTATAGGTATAACGTTTAGTCATTACCCCGGCGGTATCGAAAATCAGCATCTGAGTGGCATGCTTGGCAATGTTTCCGGTTAGCTCAACGTTTAAGGATGCGCTCGCCTTAATCTGCAGGGTATTGGTCTGCACAAAACCTCCGTCGTCCAGACGAAGTGTGTAATTATAAGCGGTGGTTTTGCTTTTGTTAAGAATCATAACAGCAACACCTGTAGTATCGGCCATGGGAATAACAACCACACTGCTCTGATTGTCGGTGGCTGCAACATAATTTTTCTTCATGTTCTGCCCCAGCATTAAGGAATGGTAATAGTTGGAACGCCCCTTATAATCCTTATCAAAAAGGCTCAAATCGGTGCCTGCCCTTTCCGTCTGACCTTCAAGCATGCTCCAGGCATTCATGGCAAAAGCACCCTTGCGCATGCCCAGACCATAGATTTCGGCATACAGCTGTCCGGTATGAAACGACCAAACATCCTGGTCATCACTCGTGTTCAGGTCGTTATCATAGGAAGAATTGAATTCGGTGAGTCCCCAAGATAACTTTTTCCCCTCGGGGCGCAGAGCGTTTACCGTATTGAATTTTGTTAAAAGGTTGTTGACATCCGATTCCAGACTGGTAATCTCCGTGAACATGTATTTATGAAAAGTAACCACATCAATATAATAATGGCCGGCTTCATCTTTTCCGGTAATATCAGCATATCCCCCAATGAGAGGAGTCATATAGGCTGTATTCTGGTACCAGGATGTTTCCGGTCCCATGACAATAATGGTGGAGTCGACCGATTTCAAAGCAGAAGATATTCGCTTGATATAAACGGCCACTGCATTTGCGTCTCCGAAACTGTTGCTTGCAAGATCGGGTTCATTGCTGATGTTCCACAACTTCACATTTTTCCCACTGGTGATATTGATGTAGGTTATCATATCAACAGCCTGTTGTGCAGTAAATGTATGGGGAACCTGAAGTATCGGTTCGGCTTTTGCCAGGCGGATACCGTCGATTAGATTAATATACTTTGCCCAGTTTGTTCCGTAACCTTCAGCGGCATTTCCCCCGATTCGTATGCTTTGGAATTTGGCCAGTGCCATGTCATCCCAGATATTGTTCAAACTCGGGCCATCGTACCAGGCATTGTTTCCAATCAGGTATGGGCTGATTTCCTGAGCTTTCACGGCAATAAACAGCGACAAAGCAAATATTGAAATTGCTACCCGGCCTACCATTCGTATAAGTGTAGCTTTCATAAATGTTGGTTTATTTGAAGTTTGCCCCTGCCAAACGGAGATCATCAAGCATTTCCGGGACCAGAACAAAAGGATCGTACGGCCGTCCTTTTATCACAAGGGTTTCAACCGGCAAGTAACCCCTGTAGCCTGTCTTTTCAAGAATTTCTATCAGCCGGGGAAAATCGGTGCGGATACCACTTCCCAGGCCAAAAACGCTTTCCTTTACCTGCCAGTTAATGGCATAGGGCACAACGGCTTCGATATCCATGTAGGGATCCTCGGTTTTGAAATTGCCGGTATCAACAATCAAACCGACCCATTCCGAGTCGACCGCTTTGACAATTTTAATGCACTGGTCGGCTGTTTGAAGCATATCACCATGATTCTGGATGCCAACCATAACGCCGTGCTGTTGGGCAAAAACAGCGCATTCCTTGTAGCACTCCACCATCCATCCTGCAACTTCGTCCCAGTTGTTCTCATACCCTGGGGGAACAGCTCCTGCGAACAGCCTGATCACCGGAGCTCCAAGTTTCGCCGCCACCACGATCCACTTTTTCGCAAGCTCCACATCCGCAGCGCGCACAGCCGGGTCGGGAGAAGCGAAATTATTGCGTATACCCGTGCCGCTTAGTTCTATTCCCAAAAGGAATGCCTGACGCTTGAAGTCAAAGATGTATTCATCGCTGGGAACTTCGGGATAACCCGGGAAATAGTAACCCGTCGCATCAAGAGCGCCGATGTTTTCCTTAGCGCACCAGTCGAGAAGGTCGAAGAGGGTGAAAGAACTACCGTTGGGGGCTTGGGCCTTTCCGGTTAATAAATTATTGAATGAGTATGCATTCAGAGAAAGTTTCAGGTGGGCCTCGCCCGTTCGTTTGATTTCATTTTGGGCGCGAAGAGGATTGCTGTTCAGCAAGGTTAAACACAAGGGCAACAAAACTATTAAGAATGCTTTTAATCGTTTTTCTTTCATGATGATTGCTTTTTAATTTACTAATAGTTTTTCTTCTACAATGAAAAGGAGCTGAGAGCGACACAAGTCCCTCCTCTGTTTAACTTTTTACCCGGGGGATTTTGGATTACAATTCGCACCAATGTCTAAAAAATGCCATTGCTTACAAATGCAATCTTTTTTGAATCGGGCGACCAGCTGGGTACATTTATGGTTCCCTGTCCACCGTAAAGGTATCCGATAACCTTTGGCACGCCCCCTTCAATGGGCATCAGGCGCAAATAAACTCTTTGGTAGAAGGGATGGCTGTTGGCAGGAACCTCTTTTGGGAACGACACAAAAACCAGCCACTTATTGTCGGGCGAAACATGCGGAAACCAGTCATTCAGCTCATCAAAGGTCAATTGAACCTGGTTCTTCCCATCTGCATCCATACGCCATACCTGCATGGTTCCCGTGCGGGTGGAGCAGAAATAGATATATTTCCCGTCGGGTGAATATTCCGAGCCGTCGTCCAACCCTGTTGTTTTGGTTAGCTGTATCTCTTTCCCTCCGTCCTTGCTGATTTTATAGATATCATAATCCCCGTTGCGTTCGGCTGTGTAGATCAGAAACTGGTTGTCGGGCGACCAGCCGTGCAGGTATGAAGGGCTTTTATCGGTAATCCTTTTGGGCACTCCCCCGGTTACCGGAACGGTGTAGATTACCGATTGTCCGTTTGTTTCCTCGGGATGGTGACTTATGCCCATAATGCTTCCATCAAAGGTAAGGACATGGTCATTGTTGTTTTTGTTTGCAAAATCGGTATTCAGAACAGAGGATTCCCTGCTTGCAATATCAAAATTATAAAGTTTGCCGTCGGAGTTGTAGATCAGGGTTTTGCCGTCGGGTGTCCAGTTCGGGGCCTGCCAGGAGCCTTCCGACCCCGCAAGTATCTGACATTTGCCCGATTCCACATCCATTACCTCCAGAAGACTTCCAATATAGCTTTGGTACTGCACCAGATCGTCAGGAACCGTGTTGAACACCCGGGTGTTGGTAAAACTAACCTGTTCTGAATAGTTATTGTTGTGGGAGCAAACAAACAAACCCGCCAGCAGGTCGGATCCCAGATCCAGGTTTTCAATTTCCTGAACCTGATATACCTCTCCAAAATGCGCTACCGACATGGTATAGGTATTTCCTTTCTTTTCGAGCTGAAGGACATCGGGTCCGGAGATTTCAAATTTGATTTCTTCCATGTCTTCTCCGGCATTCCGGCGGTACTGAAAGGAGGTCAAGCCATCCCCATGAACGGTGCAAGCTACCACAGGAGAATTCGGACTGACCGAACTTCTTATCATGATTCCGGCTTTCCGATGGAGCTCATGACCTTCACCAACAAACCGAATCCTTGTTTGAAGCATGAAATCCCCATTCATTTTTTTCCAGAGAAACGAAAAACTATCCTCCCCAAACCAAATGTTCGAGCCTGAGCCCGAAAGCAGGTAAGTCTGTGAAGGCTCGCTATAGCTTGCTGAACCTGGAATTAACGGGGATCCGATATTGGATAGCATTTCGAACGAACCGACTTTTGCACCCGGTACTTGCGAGTTCACTCCTGTAACGCAGGAGAACAGAAGAAGAACCACACTTCCGCTTACTAATTGGTTTACCTTCATATTAAATTTTGTTTAATAAAATAATTAAATCAGTACAAATACCTAAGGGCTAAAAGAAAGCAAGATAGAATTAAGTATACATAATTACAAGCGGTTGCAGCCAGGCACGGTGCGGTATTTTGGAGCGATTTCCTATCAATTCACATCAGCTTTTTTTTAAAGCAAGAGCGCTCGCAAATCCATGAAACCCTTATGCGCTGTATCATGTGCGCTGAGTTTATTTATTCCAAGCTTTAAAGTTCTCACTCGGAAAGAAGTCCCTTTTTGTCCAGTAATAAGCATTATTGCTCAATGAATCGGGTTTTAAGGATCTACAATCAATTTGGTAGTTCAACACCGGCTAAATCGGGGCAGGCATTACAGGCCGTTCAGAGTTCTATTTATTAGTTGTTGGGGCTTTATCCTAAGTCTTCAAATTTAAAATCAATGTCATGTTTATCTAAAATCATTTCCCTAAATTTTTGAGCGATAATAATTGCTTCTTTAATATCCTCATCAGTTAATTCAATTATTTGATCCGGATACCTAATTTCAACAGCAAAATCCTGTAATTCAAATACTTTATCAAACCAAACCCTATCAATTTTTTCTTTTTCATCTATTTATTCCAATAAAAAAACTAAATCATGTGTCCTTTTTATTTTAATTCCAAGTTTGAAAATATAGGATTTTAAATATTTCTCAACTGCTTGTTGACAATGAAATGCAATTGTGTCGGTATATTTGGGAATATAACGATGAGTAATTATTGCTGTCCCTAAATCATGGTCAGCTTTTTCAATCCAGCGTTTTATTTACTCAGTCTTTTCGCTCATATAAAACCTTAGCTCCCTTAATTGCCGAATTTAGAAATGAATAAGTAATGTTTTTTTCTTCATCAAATTCTTTTGGCGTATATATCTTTAAATCAATTGGCACCACTGAACCCAATAAAAATCTTCTAACTTCCCTTCCTCTCTTGTGTTTTGGTGTGTCTGTCTGTTTAACTATTATAAAATCCAGATCACTTTCTTCATTAGCCGAATCATTTGCATATGATCCAAATAAAAATATCCTTTCCGGATCATAATTTGATGCGATTTTATTAACAATATCTGATATTACTGTTCGACTAATCATACGATTACATTTTAAATTCAAAGAAAGAAAAAATCTCTAATGTATTGAAATGCTGTTTTGCCCTTGCCAACTAACAATTTTTATAACCAACAACAATACCCACCACCCCAAATCAGCAGTGCAGTTCTCAAAAACCCAACTACCTATTAAAAATAAACCTTAATTTACATTTCCGGCCAATCCCCAAAGAAAAAAACTAGAAGGCTTTGAATTTTGAGAGGAGGCGGCGTCATTGGATGCAGCAATTTGTCCTAAACACGATTACTTGATTTTTGGATGGACAAGATCCACTTGCCTGTGCCCCTTGTGCAAAAAGGGACGAATGGTCGCAGTATGGGAGTTGCCTCCTATAAGTGCTCCCGCCCAGGGCACGGCTTTTCTGTCATGCGTCTTTCCTTCGCGGTAAGTGCCCAACGCCTGCCAGGGGACAGCTATGCCTGCCGGTGAACCAAATGTCCCGAAAATGCAACAAAAGCATTCTGACCGCCTAAAATGCAGAAGCTGCAGCAGGTAAAACCTTCAGGACATCAAAGAACATCCGGTCAATTCAACGACAAAAACCACAGAAAACCGTCAATAAGTGAATAGCTAGTGGACCGACAGGTGCCTTTCCTGGAGCCTGTTGAAGTGGTTATGGGCGCTGCCCTGAGCCTGCCGAAGGAGTTAAGGGCGCTGCCCTGAGCCTGCCGAAGTAGTTTTGGGCGCTGCCCTGAGCCTGCCGAAGGAGTTAAGGGCGCTGCCCTGAGCCTGCCGAAGGAGTTAAGGGCGCTGCCCTGAGCCTGCCGAAGGGTAGCTCAATCCCGTTGGCTATAGGAAACTCCTCGCCGGGCTCCCGAAAAATCGGGGCAGGCATTACGGGCCGCTCAGAGTCTTATTTATTTTAGTGGCTGAGGCTTATTAATATTGATTTGATTTCAATTCATAATTTGTACTTCGACCTCCTTGTTCACTTTTTATCAAAATTCCTTTTTCAATTAAATCCTGAATGTCACGCAAAGCTGTATCTTGTGAGCATTTTCCAATCTTTGCCCATTTTGTTGTATTTAATACTCCTTCAAATTTGTCCATTAGCATATTTAGGATTTTTCGTTGTCTGTCATTTATGTTTACTTTAGTGTGCTTTAACCAAAAAGAGTGTTTATAAATTATTTTCTCAAGAAGCGTTTCAGAATTCTCGATGGAATGTAATAAACAATTCAAAAACCATACGAGCCAACCGGTAATGTCCAAACCACTTTTTTGAGTTTTTTCCAATATGTCATAATAGGAATTTCGTTCTTTTCTGATTTGTGTCGACATACTATAAAATCTGTACGATTGTTCATCAGAACGCGCTAGTAACATATCACTTAGAGCTCTTGAAATCCTACCGTTTCCGTCTTCAAAAGGATGAAGTGTTACAAACCATAAATGTGCAATTGCTGATTTAAGTACCAAATCAGTATTTTGTTCCAAATTAAACCAATCGAAGAAAATCCGCATTTCATTTTCAAGTTGAACTGCTGGTGGTGCTTGATAGTGAACTTTTTCCTTACCTAATGCTCCAGACACAACTTGCATGGGTCCTGTTGAATCGTCACGCCATTTTCCAGTAATTATTTTGTGCATTCCACTTTGTCCAGTTGGAAAAAGAGCAGTATGCCATGAAAATAGTCGTTCTTTATTAAGTTCTTTATCATAGTTCTTGGTTGCATCAATCATCAAATCAACAATTCCGTCAACATTACGTTCAGAATATACCAATCCTGATATTTCTAATCCTAGTCGCCTCGCTATTGACGACCTTACTTGTTCTCTGTCGAGAAATTCACCCTCAATTTCTGTAGATTTTATAATCTCCTGCGTTAAAATTTCAAGATTTGCTTCGTTGCGTAATTCGAATCCCAATGCTCCCATTTTCCCAATAAGCTTGCCTTGTCTGTTTCTCACATATGAAAGCAATGGTAAAAGTTTTTCACTGTTCCATTCAAAAATTGGCCAATTTTGATTGTTGTATAGATACATAATTCCTTTTCCCCGCAAATTATGCGTCTAAAATAGTATTTATTCTCCGCACAACAAATTTAAATCCGCATATTTTGCGTACATAATTCATTCTATTCTCCGCATTTTACTTTTTCTTTGCCCTTGCCGCTTACAATTTATATATCCAACCCTAATACCCACCGCCCCAAATCCGCAGTATATGTACCAAAAACCAACCAACTATTAAAAGTAAACCTATATTTTTGTTTCCGGCCAATTCTTAAAAAAAAAAAATTAAAGGCCTTGATTTTTGAGAGACGGCGGCGTCATTGGATACAGCAATTTGTCCTATAAACGATTATATGATTTTTGGATGAACAAGATCCTCATGCCTGTGCCCCTTGTGCAAAAAGGGACGAATGGTCGCAGTATGGGAGTTGCCTCCTATAAGTGCTCCCGCCCAGGGCACGGCTTTTCTGTCATGCGTCTTTCCTTCCCGGTAAGTGCCCAACGCCTGCCAGGGGACAGCTATGCCTGCCGG